>JANQSV010000300.1 GCA_028279115.1 Pseudomonadales bacterium | reverse complement strand
CGCTTGAACTCCGCGCTGAATCTCCTCCTCTTCATCAGACAGTCTCCCAGTCCTCGAAAACTACCTTAACAGACTGTCCAAATTTGCCCGACCACTTCTATCTTTGGAGTGTCATGAGCCAAGATCGAGAGAATAGGCAATCACCGGGCTGGAACAGACGATTCATCGAGGAGTACATCGGAAAAGAGATTACGGATCAATTGCGCCTTACGCTGATGAGCATCTGGCGCCGCGACCATCCAACGCTTCCAAGCGAAAGGTCGGAAAACGAGCGCAACACGTTGCTCTTACGCTGGCGGCTCGGCCTTTCCGCAATCTATGCAGAGGCAGAAGACCCTTCTTGGGCCACGAAATTGAATGAGGAAGAAGCCAAGCTGGCGACTCGATTCGCTCCTTGCGAACTCAATGCACTTCCTCGTTGGATAGACAGTCTTGCCGCCGCCCATCCAAAAGCGGTAGATGCGATTCTAGGTAACGAACTCGACTGGGAATTGAATTCGAAACAAGACTCAACCGGTCATTCCATGCTGCTGCAGAACATTGGCTACTCATCTGAAACGGTCGGCAGATTGTTCCTTCCTAGACTGTGTTCATGGCTGGACAACAACAGAGATAACATTGATGATGTGTACATTGTCAGCGGGGATGCCGCGCTACTTCGGCAAGTTATTAGAGTACTGCTAAAACACGCAGACCAAGATACATGCACTCGGATACTTGAAATTGCGAGTGAGCGATTTCGAGATGGCAAGTCAGCACAAGTTTCGTATATATGGTTGTCAGCGCTTGTGCGACTCGACCCTAGCCATGGAGTGGACGTACTTGAAGATTTGGCGCGTGAGATCGAGCCGGGGGAGAGGACCAAGGTGGTGGAATGGTTGGGCTTCCTGTTCGGCGATGATCGGGATTCGATTGATCTGCGGACATCTGCATTTACGCCTCAACTGCTCCTGCGTCTGGTACGACTCGCATATCGTCATGTGCGTTCCATTGACGATGTAGAGCATGAAGGAGTTTATACACCGGATGCCCGTGATCATGCCGAACGTGCAAGAAGTTGGATTGCAAGCGCTCTATTGGAAGCCAAAGGCGAGAAGGCTTTGGCTGCTAAGCTGGAGATGGCTAATGACCCACTTTGCGCAGAATCTAAGGATCGAATTTTGGCGGTCGCAGAGGAGAATTGGGCTAAAGAGATTGATTCAGCCTCATTAAGTATCGACGAAGCCATCGCCCTAAATGACACGGGCGAAGCGCCCCCGTCGACAAAGCAGGCGATGTTTTCGATTTTGTGCGACCGCCTCGATGGAATTGACGACCTTCTGCGACAAGACGTGTCGCCCAGAGAAAATTGGGCAAACATCAAACAAGAGAGAGTGCTGCGTCGTGAGATCGCAAGAGAGTTGGGAAATACTGCAAAAGGTGTCTACAAGGTGGATCAGGAGGCCACCACCGGAGAAGAGAAGGAAACGGATATACGTCTTCGTTCTGTTGTGTCGGAGCAGCAAGCAATTATTGAGCTCAAGCTTGCCGATCAACGCTCAGCCAGGTATCTGCGGGATGCCATTTCTCAACAACTGGTTAAGAAGTACTTGGTTGCCGAGAACAGCAGTTGTGGATGTTTGTTGGTTGCGGCGGCAAAAAAAGTGAAGTGGCAGCACCCAGATCGTAAAAAAGAAAAAATCGGACTGCAGGAGTTGGAAAAACTACTCTGTGACGAAGCCAAACGCATTTCAGAGGAAAAGGATGACCAAATACTGGTCAAGGTGCATGTGCTCGATCTCCGCCCTCCACATTCCACGAATTCCAACTGAGGACAAAGCTTCCCTCATTTTTTAGGCGGATTGCTTGTCCCGGACCCGCAGAAATATCTCGTGTGCCAGATCGTGGCGGTTTCGCCAGCAGATTTCTTGCTAAGGTGTAGAAGCGTTTAAGCTCAGTGTCCTGATAGAGGATGATCCGTAACCTCAAGACCGGACGATGATCAAGCAAAGGTTGATATAGTAAGTCTGCACCAATCGGCGAAGGTGCCGAGCGCTCTCTCGATGCTTTCCATAACTACTTGGCCATAACTACTTGGCCATAACTACTTGGCCACAACTATCTGGCCATCAGGGCTATCGCTTACCGCTCGAAGACCAGTTGCCGGCCGAGTTCGGCCAGGAACGGCAGGCCGATTTCCACGTACTCGTAGATGTCGTCGTTGAATGTCTCATTGGCGTTGACGCGGATGGTCGCGGAAATCAGAAATTCCCGATTCGTCCGGTGATCGACGATATAAGCCGAATCGGTGAGGTAGCCGTAGGCGCGTCCTATCTTGTTGTAAATCTCGATGTGTTCCGGGAGATTCTGCATCACCACTTGCAAAGCGGGTTCGTCGGCGCGCAGGGCCTGTTCGATTGGATTGCCGGTGGCAGCGCAGGCGCCGAAAATGCTGAAAATGCAACAGACGAACAACAACCGGACTTTCGACTCAGCCTTCCACATACCCGGTCGTCCTCAACGGATGTTGTCTCCGAAACGAAATTCCCCGTTCGGCCGGCGCTGCTGCAGGTGTTCGATGAAATAGTCCCAGCGGCGCTTCATGAACCAGCGTGAGTTGAGAAAGCCGTGGCCGGTATTGGGCAGGACGATGAGATCGAAGTCTTTCTCCGCCTCGATCAGGGCTTCGACCAGGAGCATGGTGCTGTTGGGATGCACATTGGTGTCCATGAGGCCGTGGGCGAGCAGCAACTTGCCTTGCAGGTCGCCGGCGAGCAGCGGGTTGGACTGGTTGTCGTAATTGGACAGCGAATAGCCCCGCACCGGATCGGTCTCGCCGCTGTATTCGAGCAGGCCCTGCCAGCGTTCGGCCCAGTCGTCCTCGTAGTTGCGGTTGTCGTGGTTGCCGGCGCTGGATACGGCGACCTTGTAGAAGTCGGGATAGCGCAGGATGCCGGCGGTGGAAGCGAAGCCGCCGCCGGAATGGCCCCAGATGCCTACCCGGTCGAGGTCTATCCAGGGATGCCGTTCGGCGAGTTGCCGGATCGTCAGCACCTGGTCGGGCAGGCCGTTGTCGCCCATGTCGCCGTAATAGATGTCGTGGAAGGACTTGGAGCGGCCGGGCGTGCCCATGGCGTCGACTTCGACGACGACGAAGCCGAGTTCGGCCAGCGCCTGCTTGTCGCTCCGGGAGGACAGGAAGCGGCGACTGCCGACGCTGGAACCGAGCGGCCCGGGGTACAGGTAATTGAGAACGGGATAGCTCTCCATCGGGTCGAGCATCGCCGGCACGTACATCAGTCCGTGCAGATCGGTCACTCCGTCCCTGGCCTTGACGGAAAACGGCACCGGCGGCTGCCATTCGGCCAGGAGCAATTCGGTGATGTCCGTGCTTTCCAGCGTCGCGATTTCGGCGCCGTCGCGATTGCGCACGACCGAAACCGGGGGCGTTTCCGGAGTCGACATGGTGTCGAGGAAGTACTCGCCCGAGACCGACCAGCTTATGTCGTGATGCAGGGGTTCGGGAGTCAGCAATTCGAGGCCGCCGCCGTCGAGGCCGACGCGGTACAGGTTGTAGAAATACGGATCCCTGCCCTCGATGTTCGAGGCGAGCAGCCAGATCATGCCCGCGTCAAGGTCAACCTGCTGGATGTCCAGCACCAGCCAGGAGCCCTCGGTGATGCGATTCTTCAACTCGCCGCTCGCCAGGTCGCGCAGGTACAAGTGGCCCCAGCCGTCCTGTTCGGAAAACCAGATGAATTCGCCGCGGTCGTGCAATACGCGCCAGTTCTCGTCGATGAAGCCCGCCATGTAATGCGTGGCGGCTTCCTCGCGATAGACGTCCCGCACGCTGCCGTCGTCGATGTCGGCGAGGCGCAACTGGGCGATCTTGTGATCGCGGGACGAGGTAATGAAAGCGAGGCGCTCGCTGTCGGCGCTCCATCGGGTGTCGAGAAAAACGCCGCCGTCGCCCGCGACATGGTCGCTCGTGGTCGAACGATGGGGATCCGGCGGCATGTCGAGGAATACAACGCGCGGTTCGGGTTCAAGATGAATCACGAGCCGCTCGATCATGAAAATGTGCTCGTCGCCGGGCAGCGGATACTTCCAGATATCGATTTCCGAGCGGCCGACCCGGGTGTCCCAGAGCACGAAGTCGCCGACTTCCCGGCCGTCGTGGCGGAAGGTGGCGATCTTGTTCGAATCCGGCGACCACTTGAGCACCGGTCCGTCGCCGCGGATCCAGCCGGCGTTGTCGGTGGCGTAGCCGTA
>JANQSV010000298.1 GCA_028279115.1 Pseudomonadales bacterium | reverse complement strand
GCAAGCCGGGTTTCGGCGCTCACGCGCGGAATCTCGTTCCCGGGATGCATCACATCTGCGACCTTGACCAGAAGCCGGCGACGCGTATCGAGTTCTCCGCCTGGGTGCAGTTGCCCGAAATCTTCAATACTGAATCCCCGGGCTTCGAGCAGGGACATCGCGAGCGCGTCGCCGAGTACTAGCGCCGCCGTGGTGCTCGATGTCGGCGCCAGGCCGAGGGGGCAGGCTTCTTCGCGTACGCTGGCGTCGAGATTGATCCTGGCGGCCCGGGCCAGTTCGGAGTCGGCCTTGCCGGTCATGGTTATCAGCGGAATGCCGCGCCTGCCCAGCATGGGGAGCAAGGCCAGAATTTCTGCGGTGGCGCCCGAGTTGGAAATCGCCAGCACCACGTCGGCGCCGGTAATCATGCCGATATCGCCATGGGCGGCCTCGGCCGGGTGAACGTAAAGCGCCGGCGTGCCGGTGCTGGAAAGCGTGGCGGCGATCTTGTTGCCGATATGGCCTGATTTGCCCATGCCGGTCACCGCCACGCGGCCGCTGCACGAGAGAATGATCCGGCAGGCCTGTTCGAACGCGGGGCCGATTCGCCGCGGCAAATCCGCCAGCGCCGCCCGCTCGATCTCGATCGTGCGCAAGGCGCTGTCGATGAAACCGAAATTTTCATTCATGGTTGAAGTTCCGTGGAAATTTCCATCCAGTCGCGAAGCACAGCTTCGCGCCGTTCCGGCCGCGCTCGAAGCTGCGCTTCGAAAACACTTGCCCCCACCCAGTCGCGCTCAGGTATGTTGCAGCATTAACGTAAACCAGCCGCAATAGATTAACAACAAGGTCAGTCCGCCCAGCCGGCCGATCCCTTGCCCGCGCCGAATGCTGATGAAACAGAACAGCGACAGCACCGCACAGATCAGCAACACCGCCATGAAGTCGAGGTAGAGAAAGCGGGGCTCCAGCGGGCCGGGCGCGAGCAGGCCGGGAAACGGCAACACGACGAGCAGGTTCATGATGTTCGAGCCGAGGATGTTGCCGATGGCCAGTTCGTCCTCGTCCTTGAGCGCGCAGGTCACCGACAGCGCCAGTTCGGGAAGACTGGTTCCGAGCGCGACGACGGTGAGCCCGATAACGCCGGTGCTCACGCCGAGAGTCGTGGCTATCGAACTTGCGGCCAGCACCAGCGCTTGGGAACTGACCACCAGCAATACAAGTCCCAGCAGCAGAAAGAATGCAGCCTTGATATTGTTGACCGGTTCGATCTCCAGTTCGTCGAGCACCTGCGGCGAAACGCTTTGGGCGTGAGGCAGCATCAGCTTGCGAATGAAGTACACGGCGATGACGATGAGCACGACGGCGTCGAACCAGCCCAGATAAAGATCCAGGAACAGCAGGCCGGTGACGACGGTGACGAGCAGCATCGCGGCGATTTCCTTGCGCATCAGCGTCGGCGGCGGCGTCAGCGGCGCGACCATCGCCGCTACTCCGAGCGCGATGCCCACGTTGAACAGATTGGAGCCGAGCGCGTTGCCCACGGCGAGTTCGGGTTCGTCGTTGAGCGCCGCGATCGCCGATGAGAAGAACTCCGGCGCGGAAGTGCCGAACGCGACGATGGTCAGGCCGATGAGAAGAGGGGATACCCCCAGATTGCGGGCCAGCGCCGAGGCCCCGAAGACGAACATGTTTGCGCCCCAGGCGAGTCCGATAAAGCCGAGGACGATGAAGAGAATGTCAAGAAACATGAACCGCGGAATCCGCCGGGTCGAAAACAAGCGCCCAATTAGAAGGTTGTTTCAAGCGCTTTGCAAGTGGGAATTTATCGGCGCCGGGATTTTATAGACAGTATCAATTCATGTACACTGGCGCCCATGCGGAAATTGACCAAAACCTTATGCGCGCTGATGCTGTTCGCGGCAAGTTACGCTCCGGGCCTGGCGCAGGAAATGACGGCGCTGGAAACCGCGGAACTGGCGGTGGAAACGCTCTTGCGGCAGGTAAGGGATACCCGGCATCTCTTCGCCACCGACAGCGAGGCATATTATACCGGCGTGGAAGAAGTGCTCGACCGCTTCGTCGACTTCAACGTGGTGGCGGAAGTGGTCATGAACCGCTTTGCCGACGCCGCGAGCGAGGAGCAGAAACAGCGCTTCGGCCAGATTCTGCGCGGCAATCTCACGCGCTTCTATGGTGCGGCCCTGCTCACTTACGCCGAGCAGGAGTTGCGTTTCCTGCCGTCGGCGAATCCTGAACGCGACTCGCCGCAAAGCACGATCGTCACCATGGAATTGGCCGGCGGGGGCGCCCAGACCGTGCAGTTGCAGTACCAGATGTTCCTGACCGAAGGCAACGAATGGAAGTTGCGCAATCTCAATCTGGCCGGAATCAATCTGGGACGACAGTATTTCACCCAGTTCAGCGCCTTGATGACCCAGCACGGCAACGATATCGAAGCCGTGCTCGACAACTGGCAGTAAACGGGGGCCTTGCCGTGGACCGCGATGAAATCGCCCGCCTCTTGCGGGCGGACCTGCCGGATTGCGAAATCGAGGTAAGCGGCGGCGACGGCAAGTTCATGATCGCGGCCGTCGGTTCGGACTTTGCCGGTCTGAACGCCGTCAAGCGGCAGCGGAAGATCTACGCGATTCTCGGTGGCCATATCGCCAGTGGCGCGATACACGCGGTATCCATGAATCTCAAGGCGCCGGACGAAATTTAATTCTCCGCGACACGGCCACGTCGCGGCACAACATTGCGGCACATGGATGTGCCGCCGGATTTAATGGCGCAAGCCATTGAATCCGTGAGCAAAATAAAACCGCGCTTTTGTTTTGCGACAGAGAAAAATTCCATGGGTGGAGGCAAGCGCTGTCGAAGCGCGGCTTCGAGCGTAGCCGGAACGGCGCGGAGCTGTGCTCCGCGGCTGGAACGGAATTTTTCGGAGAGACCAGTGGACAGATTACACATCAATGGGGGCGTCAACCTCGAGGGCGAGATACGCATAGCCGGGGCGAAGAACTCGGCATTGCCCGTGCTTGCCGCGAGCCTGTTGACCCACGATTCGGTGAAGGTATGCAACATGCCGCACCTGTTCGACATCACCACGATGCTCGAACTGCTCGGCTGCATGGGGGTGCAGCGGGTCGTGGACGAGAAGATGAACGTCCAGGTCGACAGCAGCATGATCGAGAATCTCAACGCGCCTTACGAACTCGTCCGCACCATGCGCGCTTCCATTCTCGTGCTCGGTCCCCTGCTCGCGCGTTACGGTCGGGCCGAAGTGGCGCTGCCGGGAGGCTGCGCGATCGGCAGCCGGCCGGTGAACCAGCATATCGCGGCGCTGAAGTCCATGGGCGCGGTCATCGAAGTCGAGAACGGTTATATCCGCGCCCGGTCCGACGGCAAACTGAAGGGCTCGCATATCTTCATGGACATCGTGACCGTGACCGGCACCGAAAACGTGATGATTGCGGCCACCTTGGCCGAAGGTCAGACGATCATCGAAAACGCCGCCCGCGAACCTGAAGTCGTCGACCTCGCCACCTGTCTCAACATGATGGGCGCCGATATCAAGGGTCACGGCACGGACACGATCGTGGTCGACGGCGTCGACGAATTGCATGGCTGCAGTTTTTCCGTCATGCCGGACCGCATCGAAACCGGCACCTATCTGATAGCCGCCGCCGCGACCCGGGGTCATATCAAGGTCAAGGACACCAGGCCGCACGCTCTCGAATCGGTTTTGAGCAAACTCGAACAGGCCGGCGCTGCGCTGCGCGTGGGCGAAGACTGGATCGAACTCGACATGCGCGGCCGGCGGCCGCGGGCGGTATCCTTGCGTACGGCGCCGTATCCCGCCTTTCCGACCGACATGCAGGCGCAGTTCACAGCCTTGAACGCGGTGGCGGCGGGCACCGGCTCGATCACCGAAACGGTATTCGAGAATCGCTTCATGCACGTGCATGAGATGAACCGGATGGGCGCGAGCATTCGCGTCGAAGGCAATACCGTGATCGTCGAAGGCGTCGAAAGACTGAACGGCGCTCCGGTAATGGCGACGGATCTTCGCGCCTCGGCCAGCCTGGTCATCGCCGGACTGGTATCCGAGAATGAAACCACGGTGAACCGCATCTACCACATCGACCGCGGCTACGAGTGCATCGAGGAAAAACTGCAATCTCTCGGCGCCAGGATCAGCCGCATTCCCGTGCGTTAGGGTCACGACCATGAGTTCAGCAACCGAATCGGTAACCATCGCCCTGACCAGGGGCAGGATTCTCAAGGAAACCCTGCCCCTGTTGCGCGAGGCGGGAATCGAACCGCTGGAGGACATTAGCCGCAGCCGCAAGCTGAAGTTCGCCACCAGCCTCGATCAGGCGAGCCTGCTCGTGATGCGCGGCTCGGACGTTCCGGTCTATGTCGAAAACGGCGCCGCCGACATGGGCGTCGCCGGCAAGGACATGTTGCTTGAATACGGCGGCGAAGGACTGTACGAACCGCTCGATCTCGGCATCGCGCGCTGCCGGCTGATGATTGCGGCGCCGGCGCGGGCTCCCGCTTCCGGCGCCCGGCTGCGGGTGGCCACGAAGTTCACCGGTATCGCCAAGCGCTGGTTCGCCGAACAGGGCCGGCAAGTGGAACTGATCAAGCTCAACGGCGCGCTGGAAATCGCGCCCGCCATGGGCCTGGCGGACGCCATCGTCGATATCGTCGATACCGGCAACACCTTGCGCGCCAATGGCCTCGAGCCCAGGGAAACCATCGCCGAAATCAGTTCCCGGGTCATCGTCAACAAGGCCTCCATGAAGATCAAGAGCCAACTGATCCGGGCTATACTCGAAAGGCTTGCCGCCAGCGTGAACCGGCGCGCAAGCTGAAGAATTTCCATGAACAAGCCGGCACTCGACATCAGTTTCCTGTCCGCCTCACAGCCTGATTTCAGCGATCGGCTGGCCACCGCGCTTGACCGGCAGATGCTGGTAAGCGAGCAGGTAACGGAGCAGGTGCGCGCCATACTCGATGACACCCGTTCGCGGGGGGATGAAGCGGTACTTGAGTATACGCGCCGCTTCGACGGACTCGATGCCCGGGACACGGTCGGACTGACGGTGGAGCGCGACCGTATGGAGCAGTCGCTGGCGCGGCTGCCGGCGGCGAGCGCCAAGGCCATGCGTCATGCCGCCGAACGCATCCGCCGCTACCATGAAGCGCAGAAACAGGATTCCTGGCAATACGCCGAAGACGACGGTTCAGTCTACGGGCAGAAGGTCAGCGCCCTGGAACGGGTCGGCATCTACGTGCCCGGCGGCAAGGCGAGTTATCCGTCTTCGGTGCTGATGCTCGCGATACCGGCAAGCGTCGCCGGCGTGCGCGAGATCATCGCCACGGTTCCGCTTGCCTGGGGCGCGGGCAACGACATGGTTTTCGCCGCCGCGGCGCTGGCCGGCGTGGACCGCCTGTACACCATCGGCGGCGCCCAGGCCATCGGCGCCCTGGCATATGGCACCGGGACCGTGCCGAAAGTCGACAAGATCGCCGGCCCCGGCAACATCTATGTCACGGTTGCGAAAAAACTCGTCTTCGGCGAGGTGGGGATCGACATGATCGCCGGACCCACCGAGTTGACCGTGATCTGCGACGGCGGTACCGATCCCGACTGGATCGCCATGGACCTGTTCTCCCAGGCCGAACATGACGAGCAGGCGCAATCGATCCTGATCGCCACGGACGCCGCCTATCTGGAAGCGGTGGCGGAAGCCATGCGGCGCCATCTGCCGGACATGGAGCGCCGCGACATCATCGCGGCGAGCGTCAACGAACGCGCGCTGTTCATTCTCGCCGACGATCTCGAACAGGCCGCGGCGGTCAGCAACCGAATCGCTCCCGAGCATCTCGAGTTATCGGTCGAAGATCCGAAGGCGCTGCTTGAGCATATCGAACATGCGGGCGCGATTTTCATGGGCCGCTACAGCGCGGAAGTGCTCGGCGATTATTGCGCCGGTCCAAGCCATGTATTGCCGACTTCGGGCACGGCGCGCTTCTCATCGGCGCTTGGCGTGCCCGATTTCCAGAAGCGCAGTTCGATCATCCACTGCTCCGCCGCGGGCGCCGCCACGCTCGCGGTTACGGCGGCGGAACTCGGCCGCAACGAAAATCTTTACGCCCACGCCAAATCCGCCGAATACCGCCTGCCCGAATAATCTTGCTGTCATTTTGCGCGAAGCGAAGCGAAGCGGAGTGACTCAGGGCATCCATGCCCTTCGCCCCTGCGGGGCAGCGCTGCGCGCTGTCCAAAATGGCAATCCTGCCATTTTGTCGCAGAATCTCGGCGTTACTGCGCAACCCTTGGAGATTCCGCGACTGCGCGCGAAATGACATTTCCCATACTCAGGGATCGAAAAGGATTGCCTGCCCGAAGCCGAGGGCGGCTTCGAATTCGAGCGTGCGCCCTTCGCGATACACTTGCACGCGCACGATATCGCCGGGCTTTTTCTCGAGCACTTCCATGACGATGCTTTCGTCGTCGATCACCGTGGTGTCGTTGATGGCGGTAATCACATCGCCCGGCAGGATGCCGGCCCGGATCGCGGCGCCGCCTTCGTCGACGCTTTCCACCAGCATGCCGCGGATATGATCGACGCCGAAGAACAATTCGCTCGACTGGGCGGTAAGCGCTTCGCCGGTGAGCACGCCGAGATAGCCCGAGTTGGTGGCGATGGCCGCGGCCACGAGTTCCCGCGCCGCGCCGGCCGCCACCGCGGCCGGTGTGGCGAAGCCGATGCCTTCGAAATTGCCCGACTCGGACAGTATCGAGGAGTTGATGCCCACCAGGGCGCCGTTGGCGTCGATCAGCGCGCCGCCGGAACTGCCCGGATTGATGGCAGCGTCGGTCTGAATCATGTTGACGGAGAAATCGGGGTCGTGCCCGAGAGAACTGACAATGCCCCGGGTAACCGACTGACCGATGTTATGCGGATAGCCGATCGAGAACACCACGTCGCCGACAGCGAGTTCGGCTTCGTCGCCCACGGAAATCGGCGTCAGCTCATCCATGTTGACATGCAGCACCGCCAGATCGTGGGTTTCGTCCAGGGCGATGACCTTGGCGGGCGTGCGGCGACCGTCGCTCAAGGTGACGGTGGCGTCGAAGGCGTCGAACAGGGTGTCGACGACATGCAGGTTCGTCAGGATAAAACCGCGCGCATCGACGATGACGCCCGAGCCGAGACTTTCCTGTTCGCCGAGATAGAGATCGACGCGGTCGTCGCTTGGGCGTTCGATGGCTTCGACATTGACCCGGGTGGCGCTGATGCTGACCACCGACGCGCCGGCCCCGGCAATGGCGTCGAAATAATCGGGCGGCGATGGCGCGCCATTTCGCGCCAGTTCATCGAGCAAGTCGCGGATTCCGCGCAACTCGAAGAACTGCAGGGCGACCACCGCGATCAATACGCCGCACATTGCCGGCCAGCCGGCAAAGTTCGCCAAATGCAGAAAACGGCTCATTCATTCCACCCTGCGGCACATGGAAGGATTTTTCCGAGCTAAAAACCACATGCTATCATGGCCGCGCGCCGGAACTGGGGGAATTCGTGATGGCTGTGAGTCTGCGGGAGTTTTGCGCCGAGTGCGATTCGCTGCTGCGGCCCGAACGGTTCAGCGACTATTGCCCCAACGGCTTGCAGGTCGAAGGCCGTTCCCGCATCGGCAAGATCGTTTCCGGCGTCACCGCTTGCGGCGAATTGATCGAGCGCGCGGCCGCCGCCGGAGCCGACGCCCTGTTGGTCCATCATGGCTATTTCTGGAAGGGCGAGAGTCCGGTGATCAAGGGCTATCGCAAACAGCGCATCGCCGCTCTGCTCAAACACGATCTCAGCCTGGTCGCCTTTCATCTGCCGCTTGACGTGCATGAGGAATTCGGCAACAACGTGCAACTCGCGCGCCGGCTGGGTTTGCGGATCGAAGGCGATATCCACCGCCATGACGGCTTTCCGCTGGTATTGCGCGGCAGGCTTGCCGAGCCGCTTGGACTGGAAGCTTTCGAAGCGCGGCTGGCCGAAACCCTGGGCCAGGCGCCGTTGGCGATCCGCGGCGGCGATCACGCGGTCGAATCGATCGCTTGGTGCACGGGCGCGGCCCAAGGCTATATCGAACAGGCCGCGGTTGCCGGCGTAGACGCCTATCTGAGCGGGGAAATTTCAGAGCAGACAGTGCATGCGGCGCGGGAGTCGGGCCTGCACTATCTGGCGGCCGGCCATCACGCCACCGAACGATATGGCGTACGGGCGCTTGGTGGGCATCTGGCCGAATGCTTCGGCATCCGGCACGAGTTCATCGACGTGCCCAATCCGGCCTGAGCAAGCTCTGATTCATCAGGGTTTCCAGACTAAATTATCCTTTCCTCTTCCATCAAGGCCATCACCCGGTCGACGCATTCCTCGACCGACAGCGCGCTGGTATCGAGTTCCAGTCGCGGTTCCGCCGGCGCCCGATAAGGGAAGGTCAGGCCGGGCACATGGGCCGATTCGTTCTCGCGGGCGGCGGCGTACAGCCCGCTGGGATCGCGCTGCATGCAGACTTCCAGCGGCGGATTGAGCCAGACCAGGTAGCAGTTTTTCCGGCCGATCACGCTGACGGCGTGTTCCCGCGAATCCTCGTTCGGCGCCACGAACGCCGCGCAGCAGATCAGTCCCGAATCGTTCAGGAAGCGGGCGACATGGGCGCTGCGGCGCAGGTTCTCGGCCCTGCCTTCGGCATCGTGGGGCAAGTCCCGGCTGATGCCGAGGCGCATGGTCTTGCCGTCGAGCACGGTGCTGAAGCGGCCAAGATCGAACAGCCGGCGTTCGAGCGCGTGGGCAAGAGTCGATTTGCCCGATCCCGAAATGCCGATGAACATGATGGTGACCGGGCGCTGGCCGTACCGCGCGGCGCGTTCCTCGCTGCCGACATGACCGCTCGGGCGGGTGGCGCGGGGCGGGCGGGCCTGATCGCAATGAATCATCCCGGCGCCCACGGTCACATTGCTCAACCGGTCGATCAGGATGAAGCCGCCGGTGGCGCGGTTTTCATGATAGCTGTCGAAATGGACGGTCTCTTCCAGCACTATGTCGAGCCGACCGATTTCATTCAATTCCAGCCGGCTCGCCGGACGCTCGGCAAGCTTGGCGATGTCGATGACATGACGCACGGACTTGACCGTGCCGGTGACCGTGCGCGCGCCGAGCTTGAACTTGTATCGCACGCCGGGCAGCAAGGCCTGTTCAGACATCCAGACCACGGTGGCGTCGAACCGCTTGCCGCCGGCGGGAGGGTTGCCGGGATGCGTGAGCAGGTCGCCGCGACCCACGTCGATCTCGTCTTCCAGCGTCAGGGTTACCGCCATGTTGGCGAAGGCCAGTTCGAGTTCCTCATCGAAGGTGACAATGGACTTGATCCTGCTCTTGCGGCCGGAAGGCAGCACGACGATATCGTCGCCCTTGTGCGCGACGCCGGAGGCGACGGTGCCGCAATAGCCGCGGAAATTCTGGTTCGGCCGATTGACGTATTGCACGGGAAAGCGGAAGTCCGAAAAGTTGCGGCTCCCGGATAATTCCACGGTCTCAAGCATCGTCATCAACGGCTGATCTCCGTACCAGGGCATGTTCGGACTTGCGTGGACGACGTTGTCGCCATGCTTGGCCGACAGGGGAATGAAGCGCGGCTCGACGCCTTCGAGCCTGGCGCTGAATTCGAGATATTCGTCGCGGATGCGATCAAAGACTTTTTCGGAGTAGCCGGCCAGATCCATCTTGTTCACGGCGACGATGATGCGCTGGATGCCGAGCAGGGAAACGATGAAGCTGTGCCGCCGAGTCTGGGTCAATACGCCATGGCGGGCGTCGATCAGGATGATCGCGAGATCGCAGTTCGAGGCGCCGGTGGCCATGTTGCGCGTGTATTGTTCGTGGCCGGGGGTATCGGCGATGATGAACTTGCGTCTGGCCGTGGAAAAATAGCGGTAGGCGACGTCGATGGTGATGCCTTGCTCGCGCTCCGCCTGCAGTCCGTCCACGAGCAGCGACAGGTCGAGCTTGCCGTCGAGATTGCCCGATCTGAGGCTGTCGGCCTCGATGGCGGCGAGCTGATCTTCGTAGATCAGCTTGGAATCGTGCAACAGGCGTCCGATCAGGGTGCTCTTGCCGTCGTCGACGCTGCCGCAAGTGAGAAAGCGCAGCAATTCCTTGCGCTCGTGTTGCGCCAGATAGGCCTTGATGTCGGTCATGGCGAGATCGGACTGAACGTTCATTCATAACACTCCAACTGTCATTCCGCGCGAAGCGAAGCCGCGGAATCTCCCGAAGAATAATGAGCTTCGATCCGCCGCCGTCGGGTGGCGGAGGGTTCAGCGGACGCCGTAAATACATCCCTGTAGGCTCCGGGCTCGGCGTCCCGCCTCGCACGCCCGCTGAACCCTCCGCCACCCGACGGCGACTTGCATCGTGCAAAATTCAGGTCCTTTGCCCCCGTCATTTCGCGCGAGGCGCAGCGCAGTGGCGGAATGACGGCGCGCTAAAAGTAACCTTGACGTTTTTTCTGTTCCATCGAAGCGGCCTGATCGGAGTCGATCAGCCGGCCCTGGCGCTCCGAACTCGTGGTCAGCAACATCTCGCGGATGATGTCGGGCAAGCTCTCGGCGTCGGATTCGACGGCCCCGGTCAGCGGATAACAGCCCAGGGTGCGGAAGCGCACCTTCTTTATGGTTACCGGCTGATCCTTGCGCAAGGGCATGCGGTCGTCGTCGACGAGGATATCCACTCCGTCGACATTGACCACCGGACGGCGCTTGGCGAAATACAGGGGCACGATATCGATATCGTTCAGATAGATGTATTGCCAGACATCGAGTTCGGTCCAGTTCGACAGCGGAAACACGCGAATGCTTTCGCCCTTGTTGATATGCGTATTGTAGAGGTTCCACAACTCGGGCCGCTGGTTGCGCGGATCCCAGACGTGATTGCTGTCGCGGAACGAGAATACGCGCTCCTTGGCGCGCGACTTTTCCTCGTCCCGGCGCGCGCCGCCGAATGCGGCGTCGAAGCGGTGCGCGTTCAGGGCCTGCTTCAACGCCTGGGTTTTCATGATGTCGGTGTGCTTTTCGCTGCCATGGTCGAAGGGATTGATGCCCATCTTTACGCCTTCCTCGTTCATGTGCACGATCAGGTCGAAGCCGAGTTTTTTCGCCTGGGCATTGCGGAAGGCGATCATTTCCCGGAATTTCCAGCCGGTATCCACGTGCAGCAGCGGGAAGGGCAAGCGGCCGGGATAAAAGGCCTTGCGCGCCAGATGCAATATCACCGACGAGTCCTTGCCGATGGAATACAGCATCACGGGATTTTCGAAGGCGGCGGCGACTTCGCGGATGATATGGATGCTCTCCGCTTCAAGCTGTTTCAGATGGGTAAGATTGTAGGTGGTCATTGGCGGCGCGGCGGTCCCGGACTCAGCAGTTCCGGTCGCCTGCGATCTGATCGTCTTTGGATTCGAGTTTCGGCTTTTCGAGACCGAAATCCTCCGCGAGCGCGCCTTTGCGCGCCGGATGCTGTTTCAAGGCGTAGTCCCTGGGCGGCAGCGCGCCGATTTCCCCGGTTTCCGCGGCGCCGCCTTCGAATACCGAATCGGAACTGGCCGGCAGCAGGCGGCTGGCGACTTCGGTGGAGCACAGCGACTGGGCGCCGCTGGCGAGATGCTGATAGACATCCTTGTAGCTTTCGGTCATGTGCTTGACGAGTTCGGCGGTGGCGCCGAAATGCTCGGAAACGCTTTCCCGGTACTCCCGGTCGCTTTCGCGCAGGCGCCGCAATTGTTCTTCGAGTTCGCGCGCGCGGGCGGGCCCGCCGCCGAACCGGCTGGCGCAGGCGGCGCCGATAACGAGCCCGAGGGCCAGACATGCGATTCCGGTAAGCCAGATGGTCAAGTGAGGAACCTTTGCTGCGCGAGTCGGAAAGTGGAGTCGGGGCGACGCGGCAAGTATACCTTATGTGACGATGTTCGGCTTGAGGCTTCGATCCGTCGTCATCGGGCGGAGTGTATGCAGTGTAGTCGCAGTATCTCGCTGAGTTTGTTACTACGATTTGATTTGTACTAGCCATCCATGGCGCGACCTCGGTGGCTTCGACTGCCCCCGGCCTTGCCATCCATGGCAAGTCGTTCGTCCAGCCACCGAGCACAGCTCGGTGTCGCTCGGCCTGCGCA
>JANQSV010000297.1 GCA_028279115.1 Pseudomonadales bacterium | reverse complement strand
CGCTTGAACTCCGCGCTGAATCTCCTCCTCTTCATCAGACAGTCTCCCAGTCCTCGAAAACTACCTTAACAGACTGTCCAAATTTGCCCGACCACTTCTTGCTCTCGTTGAGCTCGGCCCCTGGTAGATTTATTCAGAATTCGCGTAAGGTGCTACATTCCCCAAATCTAGTCAATTCCGCTGCAACAGTTGCTGCTATTGAAATTGGCGGTATCGGATCGTCGTACACCGCGCCTGAATCGCAAGCATATCGGGTACGGTCGGGCGTGGTCAGTACGAACGAAGCCGTTCTGAAACAAATTGGCTCCACGCATTGCGACCAGCGGCGCGGGCATGGCGGCGGCGAAACTCGGCAAATTCTTGGGCGCCACAGGGTGATCGTCGCGACCGGCTGTGCAGACCGCTGGCGCTACGAGGACACACACCAATCAGCCGAAGTCGGCATCCGGTCTGGCGGCAGAGGGGAGTCACGAAAATGGCGCTGGATTTTTGCCGCCCATACTCAGTACCATCCGTAATCGTAACTCAATTCCCTCTTGGTAGATTTGAGGGTAGATTCACGGCAGGAGATCGTTTTGATTACAAAAATAGGCCTTAGCAACTTTAAATGCTTTGAGAATCTAAAGTTGCCAATTCATCGGCTTACGTTGCTTTCTGGCCTCAATGCTACGGGCAAGTCATCCGTAATGCAGGCGCTCGTGCTGCTACACCAGACCATGTACGAACATGAATGGTCCAGATTGTTGAAACTAAACGGCAGCACCTTACGTCTTGGAAGAGTGAAAGACGTCGTGTATCAACCAAGTCGAACTAGTAGGCAAATGTCTATAGCGCTTCAAGATAGTGATGCGAAAGACATCGAATGGACATTTATTCAGAGAAGAGATGCGATGTCAATGGCCGTGAGGCAAGTGAAGTGGCAGCGACCGAGAATGGAGGAGTGTATTTGGAAAGAAGGAGATCAAGATCGCCGTTTGCAGTATTTGCTACCCGAAGAATTAACTCGGTCGCGCGCGGGCAAAAAATTTGTTGAACGCATGCGTGGATTGACTTGGCTTTCTGCTGAAAGAATGGGGCCCCGCGACTTGTATCAATTGGAGGATTCCGAATTCAGATCTCAAGTCGGCCCGAGCGGAGAATATGCCGTCAGTAAACTCTATTCTACGGGGAGAAAACAGATTAGGAAAACGTTGTTGTGTGAGGCTGGAGTTGGACCTACTCTAATTGAACAGGTCGAAGCACACATGAAAAAGTTCTTTCCAGGATTTGTGATGACTGTAGACGCCGTAAGGCGAGCCAATGTCGGCGAGTTGGGAGTAAAAACATCGCCGGATCTGGATTTTCATCGCCCAGCTCATACAGGATTTGGCATCAGTCAAGTACTTCCCATAATTGTAGCGGTTTTGTCTTCCGATCCGGACGGATTGCTACTGATCGAAAATCCAGGGGTTCATCTACATCCTGCGGGGCAATCTCAAATGGGTGAATTCCTCGCTGAAGCGGCTAATGCCGAAATCCAGATTGTGATTGAAACCCATAGTGACCATGTGCTGAATGGGATACGAAGAGCAATCAAGAAAGGACGCTTGAAAGCGAGTGAAACTGGACTGTACTTTTTCCGCTCCCGTCACCAAGCCGCAGAGTCAGGCATGGATCAAGTAGAAAGTATGACAATTAACGCTGAGGGCCACATTGACAACTGGCCCGTCGGATTTTTCGATCAACTAGATCATGACTTGGATTTTCTTGCAGGGTGGGATTGATATGGAGTTACTAGTGAATGACAATTCTGCCAAAAAGCAGTTTGAGAATCCATATCAATTTTTTTGTGCAGTGGATCGACTTCTCAGAATTCGAAAATTGACTGAACAATTTGGCTTGAAACTACAAGTTCACAGCAGATTTTCCATCATACGGCCGTTAAAGGATGAGAAAGATGAGGACATATCAATAGGAAGCATACTTGGTGATTGGTGCGATAGAGAAAAGAGAACAATTTTCCGAAAATGGATCGATAGGCCAAGCCCGGACTACTTATATGGTGATATGCAGCGCACCGGGAACGAATATTTTGAATGCAGGGACGATCTTGTTACAGATTCAGCTATTGGAGAAGCTGCTTTTCGAAAATTGCATGAACATGATTGTGGCTTGGTTAGCATGCAACCGACGGACTGGAGCGAGGATTGCCCGTTACGCGTCGTTTATAAACCAGACGACAATACTGAAAATCACCGCATTATTGAATTAGATAATTGGTGGTGCGAACAAAAATTGAAGGCTGCTCTTGAAAATATCAGTCCAAGAAATATTCCAGATTCTTGGAAAGTATTACGCGAAATGTCAAAAAGAAATTTTGAAAGGTTGACATTTTTTAGTGAATGTTTTGATCAACTATTTGGGCATCCATTTAGCCAACCTGCAGCCAATCGTTTGTACGAACTTTTAAAAATACTAAATGAATACGCAAATTCGATTGATTCTAATAATAGACAGGTTAATGAGGAGATTTTAAACAAGTACTTTACGGGAGAAAATTCTTGGTTTTCAGATTCTTCAAAATCTGAAAAAAATAAATATAAAAAGCAGTTGACGTTTTCTGACCCTGAAATTGGGGTGGGTTCGATATTTCTCCCATGGCATGGCAAGGTAAAACACCCCACGACTAATATGCCGCTTCGACTTCATTTTTCGTGGCCCATTAGAATAAAAGAACCGGTCCATATAGCTTATATCGGACCCAAACGCACAATGAGATAGCGATAGCAGTGGTATCGGCTCGACTGGATGAAGGGCGAAGATTGGGCGGCAGACGTTGGGCGTTTATCAGTCAGACTCCCGCCTGATCGCAAGCCGATTCTCGTCATCGATCAATATGACTTTCTCCGGAAGACTGGCGCTCCATTTCCATAGCACCAGGTTCAGATCGTCTGGACCTGCGGCCGCCGCGAAACTTTGGACCCGCATTCCGGCAAATCCCGCTGCCAGTAATCGGTCGGCCATCGTTTGAGAAGCGGGGATCAATCCGGAATACATCTCCAATTCCCAATTCGGGCAGGTCAAATCCTGTTCCGTAATGCCCATTTCACTGCGCTTCCGCTCGTCGGCGCAATCCAGAACGGGGACAACGTCAACTTCGTAAGCGCAAAGCACAATCGGCTGCAACGGTCGTTTCGGCGGTTGAACTTCCTTGATGGCCGTGAGTGGGCTGAGAGAAAGATACAGGGCATTGACACCCTTGCGATTGAAACGTCCACCATACTTGCGGGCGCCTTCGCCCGACAAGGGATCCAATGCCCATTGCGGGTTGTGCGCTCGAAAAGCCAGTCCCTGGAAGCGCATGGGAAAGCCTCGCCGTCAGGCGTAACCTCCTGCCATTACTCGATCGAGGTGGTCGTGAACATAGTGCGCCTTCCCTTCTCGAACCAATTGATCCGCGGTCATGCCGCCGAATCCCGACAATTGTTCCGACCGGAACCACGCGTATGCCACAAGTGGCGAGCCTGTCGCTTCTTCCACCCGATGCAGTATTTCCAGCATCTGGCGCAAGCGCGATTGGGTTTTTTTCGCTTCCAACCTCGATTTACGCGAAAACGCATCTTTCGTCAGCCCGAGCGTGTCGGCAATTTCGGACTTGGTAGTCCGAAGCGCGTCCGCGATGAGCGCTGGCGAAAAAATATCGTCTTGAACGAAATCTTGAAATTGCATCGCTTTATCCCAAAATTTTTCACAAATAATAACGTAATATTTTTTGTATAGCCAGCCAAGGTTTGATTTTCCCCGTGAAGCAATGGACTCTGCATCGACAGCTTGAACGCCATTGATGCCTGGGTTACTTTTGGCCGGCTTTTCTGACTTTCTGCGAGGCTATCTCCATGAATCCGATTCGATCCGGGCGCGGGCTGATCGCCGCTGCCGCCGTTTTGCTGTTCCTGCCAGCGTCCCTGGCGCTGGCGGACTCTTCCATCAAGCGAATTCATTCGACTAATTTTGGCATCGATCAGGGAGAGATCGAGCAGATCACGGCGCAGATGCAGGCCGCAGTTGACGGCGATTTTCTGAACGGGGCGCTGCTGCTCGTCGGCAACGGCGAGGGAGTCGGCGTGCTCGAGTCGGTCGGCCTGCTTTCGCCGGAGAATCCCAAACCGGTAAATCAGGACTCGATCTTCCGTATATATTCCATGACCAAACCGATTATCAGCGTGGCAATCATGACCATGGTCGAAGACGGGCTGATGGCCCTCGACGATCCGGTCTCGAAGTTCATCCCCGAATTCGCCGACGCCCAGGTAATCGACCATGAGACCGGCGCAACGAATCCCGCCCGCAACGTAATGACGATCGAGAACCTGCTGACTCATGAGTCCGGGCTCATCCAGGCAATATTTTCTCCCAATAGCGAGCTTGGACAGTTGTACGGCAGCGAACTGAGAGGTGACTTTACCGCCCGGGAATTCGCCGCCCGAATCGGCCGGTTGCCACTCTATTTCGAACCGGGCACGGCGTGGCATTACGGGCATTCCACCGACGTCCTCGGCGCGATTCTGGAAGTGGCGGACGGCAAGACGCTCGACGTGGTTCTGAGAGAGCGTATTTTCGATCCGCTTGGAATGGATGACACGTCGTTCTGGGTACCCATGCGGGAAAGCTACCGCATTGCCGAGCCAATCCACGGCGCTGCCATGACCGACAACACCGTCCCGCGACGGATGCTCTCGGGCGGCGGTGGCCTGAACTCTACCGCGGAGAATTATGTGCGCTTCGCTGAAATGCTGCTCAATGGCGGAGCGTATCGCGGTGAACGAATCATCGAAGAAGCAACCCTGGAACAGATGCTTGAGCCGAAGATCGGCGAAAGCGTTTCGCGGGAATACTATTTCTTCGGCGACGTCGGCGACTGGGGTCTCGGCTTCCATTTGCAACCCACCACCGACAATTCCGGCGGCCCTTACAACTTCGGCTGGCGCGGCATCGGCGGCACGATCTTCATCGTAGACCAGGAGAACGACTTCTACATGGTGTACATGGAACAGAAATGGGGCGGACCGCCGGCGCCATTCGACAATAATGCCGCCCAGCGCGTGGTCTACGAGGCGATGAGAAACTGACCGGGCGCATGAACAAGGCTGCGCCGACCGGACCTCACGACGACGTCAGATCGTATTTGCGCATGTAGCCGCGTAGCTGGTCGTAGCTGAGTTTGAGGAACTCGGCGGTCTTGCGCTGATTGAACTGATTCTGTTGCAGGGCCCGGCGCAGGAGTTGCCGTTCGTAGTCCTGCATGTGGCTGCGGAAGTCGATTTGTTCAAGTTGCGCCAGGTCGGGAGCATCCGCTTGAATTGCGTCCGGCGCTTTGCCGCTCCCTCCTCCGTCGGGCGCGGCCGAAACCGGCCGCCAGGGTGATGCGAAAGGGTCGAACACGAGTTCCTTTACCGGTTTGTCGCCATGCAGGTAGACCGCGCGCTCGACCACGTTCTTCAACTCGCGCACGTTGCCCGGCCAGGGATAGGCGAGCATCGCGGCCTGCACCTTGCGGCCGAATCCGGCGAAATATTCACCGCCCATCTCCTTCACCATGCCGACGGCGAAATGCTGGGCCAGGATGGGAATGTCCTCGGCCCGCTCGCGCAGCGGCGGCAAGGTGATGACGTCGAAGGCAAGCCGGTCGAGCAGGTCGTCCCGGAACTTGCCTCGCCTGGCCAGCGCCGGCAGGTCCTCGTTGGTGGCGGCGATCAGCCGCACATCGACGCTGAGCGTCCCGGCGCCGCCGAGGCGTTCGAATTCGCCGTATTCGATCACGCGCAGGATCTTCTCCTGCACCGCCATGCTGGTATTGGCCAACTCATCGAGAAACAGGGTGCCTTCGTCGGCGCGCTCGAACAGGCCGCGGCGCATCTTCGCGGCGCCGGTGAAAGCGCCCGCCTCGTGACCGAACAACTGGGCCTCGAGCAACGATTCGCTCAGCGCGGCGCAATTGAGCTTGAGAAAGTCCCGCTCCCAGCGACTGGAAAGATGGTGCAGGCGAGTGGCGACGAGTTCCTTGCCGGTTCCGCGTTCGCCGACTACCAGCACCGGCTTGCTCAGCGGCGCCACCAGCGAAACGTGTTCCTGCATTTCGAGGAAACTCGACGCCTCGCCGATCATGCGCAGAGGCGATTCGCGATCCATCATTTTCAATACCCGAATTGGGTGGGATTTTCTGCTGGCGCAAACTACCACATGTTGGGAATTTTAGCCATTTTCGTTGCCTGGGAGCATTTCCTCCGAAATATTTTTTCCCTTTTTTCAAAGCCTTACTGAAATTTCACAAGATTGGCACGCATTCTGCTGGGTATTGGTCAAGACGACGAAACCCGTCACCAGGGTTTCAAGAACGCTTCAAGCAGTAGTTTACGAGAGGAAGTAGCAATGAGCATTTTTTCGAGACTGTCCGACATCATCAATTCCAACATCAGCGCCTTGCTCGACAAGGCGGAGAATCCGGAAAAGATGATTCGCATGGTAATCCAGGAAATGGAAGACACCCTGGTGGAAGTGCGATCCAGCACGGCCCGGGTGATGGCGGAGAAGAAAACCCTGACCCGCCGGCTCGACCAGTTGCGCGCCCAGGCCGAGGACTGGGAATACAAGGCCGAACTGGCCCTGTCAAAGGACCGCGAGGATCTCGCGCGGGCGGCGTTGCTGGAGAAAGCCGCGATTCAGACCCGGGTGGAGACCACCGAAGCCGACCTGTTCAAGCTCGACGAGACGCTGGACAAGCTCGATGGCGAGATCAACCTGTTGCAGGAGAAGCTGAACGACGCCCGGGCGCGGCAGAAAACCATCGTCATGCGCACCCGGGCGACCAGCACCCGGCGCGATGTGCGCAAGCAGCTCAGCAACCAGGCGATTGACAACGCCATGGACAAATTCGAGTATTACGAACGCAAGATCGACCAGATGGAAGGCCAGATCGACAGCGACAACGTGGAACAAAAGGGCTTGCAGGCCGAATTCGATGAACTGGCGCGTGAAGAGAACATCGACCAGGAACTGCAGGAATTGAAAGATCGCGTAAAAAGCAAATAGGTCACGGATATGAATGCCTTCACTTTCGTCATCGCGCTGGTGGGGATGACCTTCGGGTTCATCACCTGGTGGATCAAGCTTGGAATCACGAAGGACGGCGGAAAACGCCAGCGCCGGCGCCATGAGCGGGACGGAGACAATCACGACCTCGAGCGGCTGTCGGCCATGGCCGACTCGTTGACCGAGCGCATTGACGTGCTCGAGTCGATACTCGACGCCGAAGTCCCCAACTGGAGGGAGCATCATGAGCAGGCCGGGTAGTTTGCGCCTGAAGAAAAGCAACGCCGTCTGGCTCGGAGTCTGCAGCGGCATCGCGGAATGGCTGGACGTTCCCGCGGCGCTGGTGCGAACGGTCTTCGTGATCGCCGTCCTGTTCTGGCCGACTCTTTTCTTCGGTTATTTCGTGATGTGGTTCTGCATGGACCGAGACGTTTTCCGCGACCGGACCTGGGACAACCTCGATCCCGCCGGAACATCGGAGCATTTCCGCAATCTGAACTATCGCAAGCCGATCTACCGCAACACCCGCGACAAGAAAATCGCGGGCGTCTGCGCGGGCATCGCCGACTATCTCGAAGTCAGTCCGTTCTGGATCCGCCTGCTGACCTTTCTTTCATTGTTCGTACTGGGCCCCTTTACGATTTTCGGGTACATCCTCTGTATCTTCCTGCTCGATCCCGACCCCTTTCTCGAAGAAGAGCGGCTGGAGCGCAGACGGCGGCGCCGGGCCCGCACCGCGCACGGCGAGCCGCCACCGTCGTCCAGTGAACCGCCACACAAATCCGGACGCAAGAGCGGCAAGACCGGAGACTGCGCAGCCGCTTTTCGCGACCTGGAAAAACGCCTGCGCGAAATCGAGTCCTACATGACGTCCAAAAGCTTCCGCCTGCATTGTGAAATAAAGCGCGCATGAAGTACTGCCAGCATTGCGCCGGCCCGACCAGCTACGTAATTCCCCAGGGCGACGACCGCCATCGCCATTACTGCCCTGCATGCGACATCGTTTTTTATCAGAATCCGCGTAATGTGGTCGGCGCCGTTCCCGCCAGCACCGACGGACGCGTACTGTTATGCAAGCGCGGTATCGAGCCGCGCCATGGCAAGTGGACGCTGCCGGCGGGCTTCATGGAAAACGGCGAATCGACCCACGCCGGCGCTCTCCGCGAAACCATGGAGGAGGCCGGCGCGCGCATTGAACTCGGCGCCAGTACGCTCTACACCCTGTTCAATCTGCCCCAGATCGACCAGGTCTATCTGCTGTTCCGGGCGAGCATTCTCGAAATGAATCTCGGTTTCACCGAGGAAACCCTGGAAGCGAAGCTGTTCACCGAAGCCGAGATTCCCTGGAACGAAATCGCGTTCCCCGTCGTGAAAATCACGCTAGAGCACTATTTTCGGGATATGGAGACCCAGCGCTTTCCGGTGCGCATGTTCGATGTTACCCGCAACGGCCGGGAACTCTACGTGCGGCTGATCAGCGAAAGCTACGCGGCGGACTAAATCTCGTTCCCCCACCCGTGTACCGCAACGAACGATAGTCCGCAACGACACGCCGCAGCCGCCAAAATTCGACTCTTTCCCTTTTTAATCAGTTCTTGATCCGACCCATCGGGCCATGCCGGGGCCACAGCCGGCTCCCGGCGCACGGTCTGTCCCGTCTGAATGAAGCCGGCGGCCCGGGTCGGAGCGAACAACTCCGCTTCCAGCCGTCCGCCCCGCGGCAACAGCGACACGGCAAGTTGCCGCGGGCGCATGCTCTGTCCGCCGGAGATCGGCAGCGCGGCGATGCGGTCGGCAACCGGCGCCTGCAATACGATGGACCCCTGCCTCGCGACTTGCGCGAGTTGCGCCCGCAGACTGGACAGCGCGGCCCTCAATTCGGCCAGCGCGGTCTGCCGCCTGACCGGAACGCCTTCGAGGCGCAGCCGATGGGTCGCCAATTCCCCCAGCTTGATTTCGAGCCACAGGGCCCGGGAGCCGAGCGAAAGCTGTTCGGCGATCTTCATCAGGTCGCGCAGGCGCGCGCCCATGAGCGAGGCGCCGAACCGCTGGCGCATGGCGTTCAGGTCGGTCTTGTGGCCGTGGTGCCGGGCCACCATGGCCAGCGATGCCAGGCCGCATTCGGTCGCTTCGGTTTGCAAAACAAGTTTCAATGTTGTGCCTTCGAGAGTCTATTCGCGAAGTGATCCCGACTCACCGAATCTCAATATCTGGCACTTTGTCAACAAAATATAGTGCTGGTACATGACATTATAGGTTAGTTCTTGTCTGAGGTGGTCCCACTTTTTTGGACAGTTCCCTAAGGTGTGCTCCAATGCCGAGAGGAGGCATGAGCATGGCCAGGAAGAGACGCCGTTTCACGGCGGA
>JANQSV010000275.1 GCA_028279115.1 Pseudomonadales bacterium | reverse complement strand
ATGCAGGCTTCGGGCTCGACATCCATGCCTCGCACACCCGCTGCACAGCTCGCACCCGACGACGGCTACCTCTGTGGGTCATTCGGGTATGGGACGTTCGCTGGCTTGCCGGAATTGGTCTTGCAGTTCTTGGAAGGTGGTTGCCGAGGGGTATTGGGGGAAGGCTTCGATTACGTTGACCGGGGCTCGGAAGAAGATGCCGGCGTCGGCTTCCTCCAGCATGGTGATATCGTTGTAGGAGTCGCCCGCGGCGATTACGCGGAAATTCAATGTGTGCAGGGCTTTTACGCTTTGCCGCTTGGGATCTTTCTGGCGCAGCTTGTAGCCTGTAATGCGACCGTTCCCGATTTCAAGCCGGTGGCAGAAAAGCGCCGGAAAATCGAGTTGACGCATCAATGGATGGGAAAATTCGTAGAAGGTGTCGGAGAGAATGATTACCTGGAAACGCGCCTTTAGCCAATCGAGGAAGTCTTTTGCGCCTTCGAGCGGCGCCATGCCCGCAATGACCCGCCGGATTTCGTCCACACCCAATCCATGCTCTTCGAGCAATCCCAGCCGCTGGCGCATGAGCGCGTCATAGTCGGGTACGTCCCGGGTCGTTGCGCACAGCGCGTCAATACCGGTGTGCTCGGCGACGCCGATCCAGATTTCCGGCACGAGCACTCCCTCAAGATCGAGACAGGCGATTTCCACAGCTTCCATTCTCCCTGGCGAGTGGCGCAAATTTAGCAGATACCGGCCCCGGCTTTCAAAAGATCGCAGGTGGGGCTTTACGCTGGAAGAAAAATTATCCAGAATCGCCGCTCGATGGGTGTCCCTTTGTGAGGATTGTCCGATGTCTACCGATGTCGGTGTCAAGGAATTGAACGCGCGTCTTGCGGATGCCTCGCCGCGGGAAATCCTCGCCTGCGCCTTTGAAAGCTGGCCGAACTGCGCACTGTCTTTCAGCGGCGCGGAAGATGTATTGCTTTTGCATCTCGCGAGCAAGTTGCGGTTTGATGTTCGGATCTTTACGCTCGATACCGGTCGACTCCACGCGCAAACCTATGAGTTCATTGAACGCGTACGTGAAACTTATGGACTGCGGATCGACATGCTCTATCCGGACGCCGAACACTTGCAGCGCCTGGTCAGCGAGAAAGGTCTGTTCAGCTTCTATCGCGACGGCCACGCGGAATGTTGCGGCATTCGCAAGATCGAACCCATGCGGCGCCATCTCGAAGGCTTCGATGCCTGGATAAGCGGAATACGCCGTGATCAGTCCCCCACCCGCCGGGAAATCGACGTATTCGAGATCGATGCGCAGTTCTCCAACATGGGTGTCCCATTGATCAAAATCAATCCACTTGCGAATCAGACTTCAAGCGAGGTATGGAATCAGATCAGGATGCTCGATATTCCTTATAATTCCCTGCACGATCAGGGCTTTGCCAGTATCGGCTGCGAACCTTGCACCCGACCCACGGGGCCCGGCCAACACGAACGCGAAGGGCGCTGGTGGTGGGAGGAAGCCACCCTCAAGGAATGCGGGCTGCACAAGAAATAACATGGATTT
This sequence comes from Pseudomonadales bacterium, assembly GCA_028279115.1. Taxonomy (GTDB): domain Bacteria; phylum Pseudomonadota; class Gammaproteobacteria; order Pseudomonadales; family Pseudohongiellaceae; genus UBA9145. The sequence goes on along the minus strand of JANQSV010000275.1, from coordinate 2,015 downwards.
TCTGATTCAGATTCTGGCGGGAGCCGCGGTCGGCTTCGCCATCGGGGTGACTGGCGTGGGCGGCGGTTCGCTGATGACGCCATTTCTGCTCATCATCGGTTATCCGGCGCCCGTCGCCATCGGCACCGATTTGTTCTATGCGGGAATTACCAAGCTGGGCGGGGCTTTCTCGCATCACCGGCGCCATCATGTCGCCTGGCCGATCGTCGCCTACCTTGCCGCGGGCAGCATTCCGGCCGCCATCGCCGTACATGTGCTGCTGCTCGACGAGCAGTTCCAAAATTCGGCTCTGTTCGAGGAAGTACTGACCCGAAGCCTGGGCGTGATGCTTATCGTCACCTGCCTGATTCTCGTTTCCCAAAACCGGTTGCCGAAAGTTCCGCGAGCGCATAAACGCGAGTCGTTTTTTCTTACTTGGCTCACCGGCGCGTTTCTCGGCGTCTGCGTGACGCTTTCCTCGGTCGGCGCCGGCGCTTTCGGCGCTGCGGCCCTGCTCGTACTGCATTCGCGGCTGTCGGCGGTGCGGATCGTCGGAACCGATATTGCCCATGCGGTCCCGCTGACCCTGATTGCGGGCCTGGGCTACCTGGGCGGCGGATTCGTAGACCCAATCCTGCTTCTGAGCCTGCTGATCGGTTCGCTGCCGGCGATACAACTTGGCTCGCGTGTCGGTCACCTGCTGCCCGAACAGATCCTGCGCGTGGCGCTGATCATTATCTTGGGCACCCTCGGAATCTACTACAGCGCTTTTGTCTGAGACCCGATTCAGATCAGGGATTCAGTACGCCATGAGGCACATGACCCGTGGCGACGAGATTGCTCGCCGAATCGCAATATTCGCGATGGTCGTCGAAATAAATGTCGGCTTCGAAGGCCTGCAGGAAGGATTCCTTGGGCAATCCGCCGAGGAAAAGCGATTCGTCTATGCGGATGTTCCAGGCGCGCAAGGTGCGCACCACGCGCTCATGAGCCGGCGCCGAACGGGCGGTGATCAGGCAGGTGCTGATCGGCGCTTCGCCGTCGGGAAAAGCTGTCTGGATCTGCTGCAAGGCGGCCAGAAACGGCTTGAAGGGGCCGCCTTCGAGGGGTTCCCTGGCGGCTCGGCTCTCATTCCGTGTAAAACTTTCCAGCCCTTCTTCCTGGTAGATCTTTTCCGATTCATCGGAAAACAGCACGGCATCGCCGTCGAAAGCGATTTTCAGATGGTCGTCCGATTTTCGGCTATGCCTCGACGGCACGATCGTTGCGGCTGCGACGCCGAGTTCGAGCGCCTGGCGCACATCGGCCCCGTCCAGAGACAGGAACAACTGGCTGCCGAAAGCGGGGATATAGCGATAAGGACTGTTGCCGCTGCAAAAGGCGGCGCGGGTAATCGACAATTTGTAATGCTGAATCGAATGGAAAATACGCAATCCGGTATCGGCGCTGTTTCGCGAGAGCAGGATGACCTCAACCACGGGATGGTCGAGAACTTCGTTGAGTTTCAATAACTTGTTGACGAGATTGAAGGCAACGCCCGGCTTGAGCGGCTCATTTTCCTCGGCGATCTGGTGCTCCCGGTAAGCCGCCAGCCCTTCTTCCTCATAGATGCGGTGACTGTCCGCGAGATCGAACAGGGCGCGCGATGAAATCGCAACTACCAGCCGATCCCTTTTTTTGCCTGTCTTACTTGACACGAACTGCGACTCTCTCTGAAATTCTGTCCCGGTGATGATGGCGCCCATGAATATGGGATACAGGATACCGAATTTATGAGTTTTTTGGCGGCGAGCGACAAATTGCCGACGGGTTTGATTCTCTCCGGCGGCGGCGCCCGCGCGGCTTACCAGGTCGGCGTATTGCGGGCGCTGGCCAGATTGCTTCCCGAACGTGCGCCGAATCCCTTTGATATTATCTGCGGCACCTCGTCAGGCGCCTTGAACGCCGCCGTGCTCGCCACCGAGGCCGAATGCCTGCAAAACAGCGTCAATTCGCTCTCGGAAATCTGGGGCAATATCAACAGCGATACGGTTTAC
>JANQSV010000043.1 GCA_028279115.1 Pseudomonadales bacterium | reverse complement strand
CTTAGACTCTGGAAATCGAGGGCTCCAAATCAACCCGGGCACACCTTAAATCAGCCCTCGGACTGTCCTGTGAATCAGGACCACCTCATGTATTCCGATGTCCGGTATCTTGGCTGGACCGTTTCGATTGTTCCGGTTGTTGAATCAATGGTTGATTCATCTACATTGGTGGATTCGTTGTATTCCCGCAGGGAGAATGCCGCGATAATCGAGGCAGTGGCGATAATGGCGACCAGTGAAATAGTTGACTTGCTGAATTTCATGTCGAGTCCTCTTTGTTTGTCGATGGTTATGGCGTAATAGGATATACTGATTTGCTACAGTGGTCCAATTACTGTAACTTTAGTCATCATAATCTGGGGCTGGTACATAAAGTAATCCGCTAACGACGGGAAACCAATAGAATTGATTATAATCAATTCTATTGGCTGCCGATTGAGCTTCCGCACAATTGTATGACCAAAGTAGCATGACTCTATCAACATCACTACCAGTTCATCATGTTCATTGTCAATTCTATTTATCCTCTGAGTTAGTAGAGCTAGCTCCAATAAATTATCATCGGCATCATCATAGGTTCTATTTGCTTCTAAAGTTTGTTCTATTCTCGATTGTTCTATTAATGATATTGTACCGTTTCCCCAATTGATAGCCGTTGTTATGCAGCTGCCGTAAACTCTCCCATATGCCCATATAGTAGTAGAGTAGGATAAGAATATCTGTCTTGAGAGAGTATTTCGGTTGCTGTCAGCAAAGCCAGCAAGGCGATAAAAGCAATTATCGCTTGGCGAGGTGCGAAGGTTCGTGTTGCGGCGGTTGCCGCGAATTGATGATGCTTCATTGTGCGTTTCTCTTGGTTAATGGCAATTTCCCGACTGGTGTCGGGCCGTTGCCATACCAAGAGAAACAATGATACCTCGCCTATTTGCCGGGCTTTAGGGAGCTACCCTTAGCCGGGTCGAACGGGCTGTTTTATTCAGCGAGTAACCCGACTTAACGGGCTTCTCTTGGTATGGCACGGTCGAAGCTACCGGATGTGTTTTGAGGATGTCAAGCGGTATTTTGCGGTTTCGTGCGGTTTTTTCGAGTTTTGTGCGTCATAGCGCCTCTGGCGCGTCAATCAAGCGCCGCTTCGCAGAAGTGGCAACCGATTTTGAATACCCTGTTCAGTTGGTCGTCCCGGAACCGGCACACCGGTTCGGCCAGGTCATGCGCCTCGACCTCTATCTTTGCTGTAATCGTGTTGGGAGTCATGAAGTATGATTAGTTTGCTTGCTTCTTCTCGCGTCATTCTGTGTTCTGCGCTGTGTACGGCGGTTTCAAACTGTCAGCGGTGTAGTGTGTCCAGGACATGTTTTATCAGCTTGTTCTTTTTCTTGCTGCCAAGCTTGATGTGGTGATTGTCGAAAGTAAGCGTTCTGAAAATCCAGTATAATCCGGGATTTTCAAGGAATGCGGTTTCCGCTGTTTTGAAAGCTTGTTTTTTGAGTAGTCCGTCGTTGGCCCATTGTAGTTTTTGGTTGCCGGAGGCATCTTCCGGCGTTGGTTCTTCTTTTCTCTTGCGTCTTCCCAGTTGCGGTATCTTCTTCAGGATACGCAAGGTTTCCCGGTGAAGTGTCATCCAGTTTTCGTTGATGTGTCCTTTACGGTCGCATCTGGCTATATGTTTTCCTCCTTCGGAGATTAGTTTTTGAATCTGTTCTTTCGATAGATCTTTATATTGAGCATGAGGCTTTAGACCTTTGTCGATTCGCTGCAATTGGTATTTCAGTGTTTTTGTTCTGGATACAAGTTCGTTGTATCTTGTGTTTGTAATGTCCCGGTAGTTGCTTTTGCTCATTTTGCTATTCGTCCATGAGTGACGTTTCCTCTCCGTTGAAAAGGTCTGTTGCCATTTCGTCGCCGGATGGATTTGGATAGAATCTTTCCTTGTCTTTCTTTTCGAGATAGGTTGCAACGTCGCTCCGTTTCCAGCGGATGGTACGTTCTCCAAGTCTCATTCCTCGCAGAAATTCTCCCTTGTTGATTAACCTGTACAAGGTCCATTCGGACATTAACAGTTCCGCCGCCACTTCTCCGACTGTTAGGTGATCGGGATTGCCTTTCAGTATTGTAGCCATGTTTGCTAACTCCTGTTCTCTTTGTTGGATTGTTTTTCGGATTGCCTGCATGAAGACAAGTCTTCTGTTGCTGCTGGTCTGTTGTAGTACAAGCTGCTTGTGCGCTGCCTGAATTGCGCAGTTCAGTGCTTGGGCCGTCGTGTGTCGCCTCGGCGACTCGTTAAGATAGTAATCGCGGAATCTCGCTGATGTAAGTCAATTGCCGTGCCACTCAATTCGGTAGCCTGGTTGCGAGGCGGCAGGTTCGGCGACGCCGATTCCGGGAATTGCTGCGAGGTTGTTGCCGTCGAATAGTAGGGGGAGGCGATTGCGTAGCCAGGGTTCTATGCAGGATTCGTTGAGGATCTTCTTGAGCGACTTTGTTGGGCGGCGGGCCAGGCGGCAGGTTTCGCCGCCCCTTCGGTAACGGATTTCGTAGGACTTGCCTGCGAGCCCCCAATCCGCTGTTGGAACGGCGCGCAAGCTACCGTTGCCGGGCAATTCGAATTGCGGCTGGCTTGACAGATCCCAAGTGAGGTTGGTCTCAGGGTCGGTGGGTGGTAGATCGGGTACGAGATAGAGTTCGTTTTTGAAGCGACGGACTTGATGGCTGCGAAAATCGATGGCGGCGTTTGTGGCGTGATCCGGGGCGATCAACTGGTGGGGCAGGCTTCGCAACTTTCCGGGGTCAGCCGGGCTGTGGATTTCTTTTTCGATCCAGTGGCGCAAGGTGTTGTGGAGCCGGGGGGCGCTTAGTTGCCGCAGTGCGTCTAGTCGCAATTGGTGTTTTGTTGTGCCGGCGCAGCATTCGAGGTCCAGTTGGGCGAGTTCTGTGAGCAGTTCGTGCGATTCGGCGATCAGGCTGCGCGATCTTTCCCATTCGCGGCGGAAATCGGGCCAGCGGCGTTCGATTGCCGGCAGGATTTCGTGGCGGCAGAAGTTGCGGTCGAAATCGGTATTGCGGTTGGAGGCGTCTTCAATCCAGCGCAGATCCTGGGCTTTGACGTAGTCCGCCAACGCTTTCCGCGGGCAACGCAGCAACGGTCGCACTATGGCGCCCTTTCCCAATTTTCGCCTGGCCGGGATTCCGCTCAGACCCCGCGTCCCGGCGCCGCGCGAGAGACGCAGCAACATGGTTTCCATCTGGTCGTCCAGATGGTGCGCAAGCAACAGGCACTCTCCCGGCGCCAAGGCTTTGGAAAAAGCTTCATAGCGGGCAATCCGGGCGCGGTTTTCCAGACTGGCGCCGGATTCCGGCACGGTAACCGCGCGCACGCTGAGCGGAACATCCCACCGCCGGCAAAGATCACGGCAAAATTTTTCCCATTCATCCGAGTCCGCCTGCAACCCATGATTCACATGCAGCGCCCGCAACCCCCCATCCCCCGCCAGACACTCCTTCACCGCATGCAACAAAACCACGGAATCCATGCCACCACTCAGCCCAACCACAATTCCTGCCCCAGGCGGTAACTCTGCGGCAACTAAATTCTGTAGATTTGAACTTGAATTTGGCACTGAGGGAGCGCGGCAGTGGCTACCCACTACTAATGCCGCAGCTCATCAGCCGCCGGTAGCGGCGTTCGACCAGATCGTCCGGATCCATCGCGGTCAATCGCTCGATCTGATCGAGCAAGGCTGTCTTGATGGCCGCCGAAACCCCGGCCACGTCGCGATGGGCGCCGCCGAGCGGTTCGGCGATGATGTGGTCGACTATGCCGAGTTGCTTGAGCCGATCCGCCGTCACGCCCATGGCTTCCGCGGCGTTTGGCGCGAACTCGGCCGATTTCCACAAGATCGTCGCGCAGCCTTCGGGCGTGATCACGGTATAGGTGGAATATTGCAGCATGTTGAGCTGATCGGTGACGCCGATGGCGATCGCGCCGCCGGAATTCGCCTCGCCGGTCACGGTGGCGATCAGCGGCGTGCGCACGCGCGACATTATCGCCATGTTTTCAGCGATCGCCTCGTTGATGCCGCGTTCTTCCGAATCCATGCCGGGATAGGCGCCCGGCGTGTCGATGAAACAGATCACAGGCAGCCGATAGCGTTCGGCCAACTGCACCAGTCGCCGCGCCTTGCGATAACCTTCCGGCCGCGGCATACCGAAGTTGTGCTTGACTTTGGCACGGGTGCCGCGGCCTTTCTGATGGCCGATGATCATTACCGGCCGGCCGCCGATCTTCGCCAGTCCGCCGACGATCGCCTGATCGTCGGCGTAAAGGCGGTCGCCATGCAACTCGTCGAAATCGGTCATGATGTGATCGACATAGTCGAGCGTGTAGGGACGCAGGGGATGGCGCGCGACCTGGCAGATTTGCCAAGGCGTCAGATTGGCGTAGATCTTTTCCGTCAGGCGCAGACTTTTCTGCCGCAGCGTCTGGATTTCCTCGTTGATATTGAGTTCGTTGTCGCTGCCAACGAGGCGCAATTCGCTGATCTTCCCTTCAAGTTCAGCGATAGGCTGTTCAAATTCCAGAAAATCGGGATTCACTCGAGATAGATTCCGTTACCGCTCAAGGGCCAGACGCGGCCCGCAGGCTCAATTGTCATATTGCAGCGTGACCTGGTCGCGGCCGAATTCCATGCGCAAGCTTCGGACCAGATCATCCGCCGGCGCCACCGCCCAGTCGGGGCCGAGCATTATACACCCCCGCATATCGCCGCGACGATAGTTGACGATTACCTTGCAATAGCCGCCATGGCCGTTGCTCTTACCTTTACCATTGCGGCTGTAAGGTTCGAGAATTGAGGCCAATTGTCGGCAAAAGTTCCCGGAAAGCTCGGTTTCATTCAGATTCAGCGCGAGTCTGCACTTGCGTCTGGCTCGAACTTCGTCGAGCGTCATCACTTTGTTCGCCCGGATACGCAGACCCCCGGTGAATTCATCGTCACGCACCCTGCCTTCGATCACGACGATAGCGTACTTTTGCAGGCGATCCTGTACTTGCCTGAATTCCGGGTCGTACATGACCGCTTCGAGTCTGGCTGAGCCGTCGTCGATCGTCAGAATGCCCATATTGCCGCTTTCGCGCCTGCGCACACGAATGTCGGCCAACATGCCGGCAAGTGTCTGATCCTTGCGCGAAGTCTTTGCCGCCCGCAGCCTCGTCGGCGCGAAATTCGCCAGTTCGGGCAGATATTCTTCCACCGGATGGCCGCTCAGATGGTAGCCGAGGCACTCCCGTTCCGCCTCAAGCATCGCGCGATCGTCCCATTCCGGCTTTTCGGGCATCGGCGGCATCATGTCTTCCACATCCGCTTCATCTTCCATGCCGCCGAAAAGATTGGCGATGCCGAAAGTCCGATCCTGCTGGTATTGTTCCGCCGCCTGCAAGGCTGCGGGCAGGCAATGCCGCAGCCGCGCCCGCGCCGCGGTGGCGCCGCCTTCGGCCAGCTCGTCGCAGGCGCCGGAATCGATCAGGATTTCAAACGATTTCTGAATAAGCATCTGGCTGGTGGTGCGCCGGCAGAGATCCGACAGCGACCTGAACGGGGCCTGTTCCCGCGCCGCCAATATCTGCTCGATTTGTCCCTCGCCCAGATTGCGGATGGCGCCAAGGCCGTAAACGATGCGGCCCGAGTCATCCACGCTGAAGCGGAAGCGACCGCTGTTGACGCTCGGCGGCAGCACTTCGAGCTCCATTTCGCGGCATTCGGCCACGAGTTCCATGATCTTGTCCGTGAGCTTCATTTCCGCGGACAGCACCGCGGCCATGAAATGCGCCGGATAATGCGCTTTCAGCCAGGCGGTCTGATAGGCGAGCAAGGCGTAAGCCACGGAGTGGGATTTGTTGAATCCGTAGCCGGCGAACTTTTCCATCAGGTTGAACAATTCCTTGGCGATCTTTTCCGGCACCCCCGTCTCTTGCGCGCCTTTCATGAAATTCTTGCGCTGCTTCGCCATTTCCTTCGGATTCTTCTTGCCCATGGCCTTGCGCAGGATGTCGGCGCCGCCCAGCGTGTATTTGCCGAGCACCTGGGCGATTTTCATCACCTGTTCCTGGTAGAGAATCACGCCGTAAGTGCTCTCCAGCAGAGGCTCGAGTTCGGGCAGCAGATAGCGAACCGCCTCGCGCCCGTGCTTCCGGTTGATGAAATCATCGACCATGCCCGATTGCAGGGGGCCCGGACGATATAGCGCGACGAGAGCGACCATGTCGTCGAAGCGGTTCGGCTTCAGCTTGCGGATCAGTTGCCTGATGCCGCGGGATTCCAGTTGGAACACCGCCGTTGTGCCGCCTTTGCCAAGCATGCGGTACACCTTCTTGTCGTCGAGCGGCAGCTTGGCGATATCGATGTTCGCGCCTTCCCACTCATTGATCGATTTCACCGCCCAGTCGATGATCGTCAAGGTGCGCAGTCCCAGGAAGTCGAACTTGACCAGACCCGCGATCTCCACGTCGTCCTTGTCGTATTGCGTGAGCAGGCCGGAACCGGTGCGTTCGTGATCGCGATACAGCGGCGTGAAATCGGTGAGCCGGCCCGGCGCGATCACGAGCCCGCCGGCGTGCTTGCCGACATTGCGCGTGATGCCTTCGAGTTTGAAGGCCATCTCGAGGATTTCCTGAGCGTCCTCATCGCCGTCCACGTACTCTTTCAGGTCCGACTGCTCTTTCATCGCCCGCGCAAGCGTCATTCCCGGAATCGGGGGAATCAGCCGCGACAGCTTGTCGCCGACCGAATAGGGCTTGCCTTGCACCCGGGCGACGTCCCGCACCACCGCCTTCGCCGCCATGGTGCCGAAAGTGATGATCTGGGACACCGCATCCTCGCCATAAATGTCCGCCACGTGAGCGATGACGCGGTCGCGGCCTTCCATGCAGAAATCGATATCGAAGTCGGGCATGGAAATGCGTTCGGGATTGAGGAAGCGCTCGAACAGCAGGTCGTATTCGATCGGGTCGAGATCGGTGATGCCGAGCGCCCAGGCGACGACCGAGCCCGCGCCCGAGCCGCGGCCGGGGCCGACCGGGATGCCGCTGTTCTTCGCCCATTGCACGAATTCCATGACGATCAGGAAGTAGCCGGCGAAATCCATCTGGTTGATGGTGTCGAGTTCTTCCCGCAGGCGCTTGTAGTAGCGATCCTGTTCTTCGGCCGCGAGTTCGCCGCCGGGCAAACCGCTCAGGCGTTGGCGCAGCCCTTCTTCCGAAACCTTTGCCAGATATTCTTCCAGGCTCGCGGTTTCGCCTTCCGGCAGCGGAAACTCGGGCAGGCGCTGTTCGAGTTCGAGATCGAGATTGCAACGGCGGGCGATATCGAGCGTGGCCTGAATCGCCTCGGGGATATCCGCGAACAGTTCGACCATCTCATCCGCGCCGCGCAGATACTGCCGTTCGCTGTAGTCGCGCGGCCTGCCGGAATCGTCGAGCACGCGGCGCTGACTGATGCAGACCCGCGCCTCGTGGGCCTCGAAATCGTCCACGCCGAGAAAGCGGACATTGTTGGTCGCCACTACCGGACAGGCGCATTCGCGCGCCAGCTCAAGCGCGGCATCGATGTAGTCTTCCTCGCCCGTTTTCCCGAGGCGCTGCAATTCAAGATAGAACGCCTGCGGGAACAGCTCCTGCCAGGATTCGAGCATTTGCCGCGCCAGATCCCGCTTGCCGGCAAGCAGGGCCGCCGCGATATCGGACTGTTGCGCCCCGGACAAGGCGATCAGGCCATCGCTGTAGTCCGCCAGATGCCGCTTGCCGGTCTGGATTTCGGCGCCGGGCTCGTTGTCGACGTAAAGATCGGATATCAGATTGATCAGATTGCGGTAACCGGTCTCGTTCCGCACCAGCAGCGCGAGTTGGCTGACATGGCCGCTTTCCTCGTCGATCACCCGCAGGTCGCAGCCGCAGATCGGCTTGATCCCGGCCCGCCGCGCCGCCTGGTAGAACTTGATCAGGGAAAACAGATTCGCCAGATCGGTCACCGCCACCGCCGGCATGCGCGACTCGCGCAGGCTTGCAATTAACGGATCGATGGCCACCAGCCCGTCGCTGACGGAAAACTCGGTATGCAGGCGAAGATGGATGAAGGTCTGCGCTGGTTCCTGGTCAGGCATGGGTAACTCGAACGGGCTGCTCCGGCTAGTTTACACCAGCAGGAACCTCTACCACAGTCTCACTCCAATCACTTCGATTTCGGTTTCAAGCGAAATCGCGAGTATTCGGAGCATTTATTCCGTCGTTGGCCAAAAATGGAACAGTTTCATCCACCACAAGGACATGGTGAGGTGGTCGGGTCTGATTGGACAGTTCGAGGGCAAAGTTAAGGTAGTTTTCCCATGATTGCAAACCCTCGTTTTCCATCTTCCGCCACCAACATCGTGATGGTTTCGCCCCCCTGCCGCGCACAGGGAGCGTAGCGACCGGAGCGCGGCAAGGGGGCGCCGCATTTTCACGCCGCGGCCTCCAGACCCGCCGTCTTCCCGCCCGCGGTATACGCCTCGGCCGGCATCCGTCCCGCCAGCGCCAGATGCGGGCGCCGGTGATTGTAGTGGTCCAGCCAGGACGCGATCACCCGCCTTGCGTGACGGCCGCCGGTCAGCTCCTCCAGGTAAACCGACTCGTACTTCAGCGAACGCCACAGCCGCTCGATGAACCGGTTGTCGATCCACCGGCCCTTG
>JANQSV010000041.1 GCA_028279115.1 Pseudomonadales bacterium | reverse complement strand
TCTCGCCCGAACAGTTGCGCAGCGGTGTTGTGCGCAAGGCGTTGGAACAACGCGAAGTCGGACTGTGGGTACTCGACGAGGCGCATTGCCTGTCACGCTGGGGACACGATTTCCGCCCCGACTACCGCTACATCGCCAGATTCATCAAGGAAAAGACCGAATCGCAAGCTGGATACCAACCACCGGTATTGTGCTTGACCGCGACGGCAAAGCCGGAAGTGGTTAACGAGATTCGGGAGTACTTTCGGCAAAAACTTGGCATCGAACTACGGCTGTTCGATGGCGGCGCCAAGCGGAAGAACCTCGATTTTGTCGTCGTGCGTACGACCGCCGCCGAAAAATACCACCACATCAGCCAAGTACTTGCGTCCGATCTGCCACCGGATACTCCCGGCGGTGCGATCATCTATTGCTCCACGAGGCGACGCACCGAAGAAATCTCCGCGTTCTTGCGGGAACGCGATATCGCCGTGGATTTCTTTCATGCCGGTTTACAGCCAGAAACGAAAAAATCGGTGCAGGAGGCATTTACCGAGGGTGAATTGCGGGTAATTGTCGCAACCAATGCCTTCGGCATGGGTATCGACAAACCCGACGTGCGCCTCGTGATCCACGCGGACATTCCGGGGTCACTGGAAAACTACCTTCAAGAGGCAGGTAGAGCCGGCCGCGACCGGGAGGCCGCTCGATGCGTTCTGCTCTATACGCCGGAGGATGTGGAACGTCAGTTTGGCATGTCGGCCCGTTCACGGTTGGCCCGGCATGAAATTCACGGAATCCTGCGCGCATTGCGAAATCTCGACAAACGCAAGAAAAAGAAGGGAGAAGTGATCGCTACTTCGGGCGAGATTCTGGGCGAAGATGACGATGCGGCATTCGAAAGGGACGGACTCACCGATGACACTCGCGTGCGAACCGCAGTCTCCTGGCTGGAAGAAGCACAATTGCTCTCACGAGAGGAAAATCACGTTCGCATCTTCCCGTCATCGTTACGGGTGAACTCGATTGCGGAAGCGAAACAGAGAATCGACAAGAGCGTCGAATCCGTGAATTACCGCAAACAGTTACTGCAAATCGCTGAAAGATTGATCGATGCCGACCCAGTGGAAGGCATAACTACCGACGAACTCATGCATGTCTCGGGACTGAAGTCGGAACAAGTCAGCAAGGCGCTATATGATCTCGAAGCACTTGGCATCGCCAGGAATGACACCGCCTTGACCGCCTACGTGCATCAAGGTGTACCAAACAGTTCGCAAAAGCGGTTCGAAGCTGCCTGTGCTATAGAAATCTCACTGATCGACGAAATGCGCGAACAGGCGCCTGACTTGCAGGAAGGAGATTCGGAAAATCTGAATTTGCGCGTTACCACCCAACGACTGAAGGATCTCGGCCATGAAAGCGTCCTGCCGGAACGGGTAATGCGGATGTTGCGAGGTCTGGCAGGAGACGGTCGCGACGAAAGCTCGCGCCAGGGCAGCATCTCGATCGGGCGCCGCAGGGGACAAGACACGATCAGGCTGACATTGAACCGCAAATGGAATGCGCTGCGGGAAACCGCCGACCTGCGCCGCGCGGCCGCGCGATGTCTGCTGGAGCATCTGCTTTCCCGTTTGGACAAAGGCAGTCAGGGAGTAGATTTGCTTGCCGAAACTTCGCTGAGTTCGTTGCTGGCCGCGATTGAATCCGACATCGACTTGAAAGCGCGAACGAAGAACCCGCGAAAACTCATGGACCGCGCCCTGCTTTGGCTGCACGAGTTGGAGATCATCCGCCTGAACAAGGGCCTTGCGGTCTTTCGGCCCGCCATGACCATCAAACTCGGCGGCGACTGGAAACGCGGTTTCGGCAATCGCGAGTTCGAACCGCTTGAACTCCATTACCAAGACAGAATGTTGCAAATCCATGTCATGGAGGAATACGCGCAAAGGGGAATCGAGGAGATCGCCGACGCCCTCGCCTTGGCGATGGATTATTTCGAACTCGGCCAGGAAGAGTTTCTGTCGCGCTGGCTGCCGGAAAGGGAAGCTGAAATCAACAGGCAAATGACCCCGGACTCGTGGCGGAAAATTGTCGAAAGTCTCGGCAATCCGGAGCAGGAGCGAATCGTCGCCGACAAACGCGAACAAACCAACGCACTGGTACTCGCGGGGCCCGGTTCCGGCAAGACCCGGGTGCTTGTTCACCGCATCGCCTGGCTGCTGCGGGCTCGGCGAGAGCGACCGGGAAGCATTATCGCATTGGCCTACAACCGCCACGCGGCGGCGGACATCCGGCGGCGTCTGCGGGACCTGGTCGGTGACGATGCCAGTGGCGTTGCGGTAATGACCTGCCACAGTCTGGCCATGCGTCTGGTGGGCGCGAGTTTCAGCGTTCGCGCCGGTGCCGAGCGAAAAGTCAAACCCGACGACGACAGCTTTGCCGAAGTGTTGCGCCAAGCCACCGCCCTGCTGCAGGGCACGGATCTGCCGCCGGAAGAACTCGACGAAAACCGACAACGTCTGCTGGCTGGCTTCCGCTGGATTCTGGTCGATGAGTACCAGGACATTGGGCCGGATGAGTATGCGTTGATATCCGCTCTCTCCGGCCGCAAGCTGAAAGAGCAACAAGATCGCCTGAGCCTGTTCGCAGTCGGCGACGACGACCAGAATATTTACGCTTACGACGGCGCGTCGGTCGAATACATCCGCCGTTTCGAATCCGACTACGACGCCAAACGCGCCTACCTGATAGAAAACTATCGCTCGACCGCCAATATCGTCGAGGCGGCGAATGCGCTGATCGCGCCCGCCCGAAACCGGATGAAGCCGGATCATCCCATCCAAATCGATGCCGACCGGCGCGGCAATCCACCCGGCGGCGGTTGGCGGGATCTCGATCCGGTGGCGCAGGGCCGGGTACAAATCCTTCATTGCGGCGACACCGCCTCGCAAGCCCGGACTGCCTTGCGCGAGTTGCGCCGTCTGGCGGCTTTGGCCGGGCCGGACTGGGACTGGAGTAAATGCGCGGTGATCGCCCGCAAATGGAAGTTTCTCGATCCGGTGCGGGCGGCTTGCGAACTTGAGAGTATTGAAACGCAGGTCGGCAATGAGCAATTTCGCGGATTCTGGCGTTTGCGGGAAACCCGGGCGCTGCTGGCGTGGCTGCGGAAGCGCAGACCGCGCATCGTGAATGCCGCCGCGATGTCCCGGTGGCTGGACGAACAGGCGCCGGGGCGCTGGAACGAACTGTTGCGGGAAGCAGTGGCGGAGTACGCCGATGAGACCGGCGAAGGAGAAACGCCGGTGGAACATTTCGTCGAATGGCTCGCCGAATGGGGCCGCGATACTCGCGGCCGCCAGCGGGGATTGCTGCTGACAACCGCCCACCGGGCGAAGGGCCTGGAATTCGATCATGTAATCGTGCTCGACAGGGGCTGGCAAAAGCGCAACTCCGGCGAAGATCGGGACGCTTCGCGGCGTCTGGTTTACGTTGCCATGACCCGCGCGCGGCAAACGCTGGCGCTGACGCGCATGGCAAACGAGACCAATTCGTTCGTCGACGAATTTGGACACTTGCCTCCAGTGCTGCACCGAGAAACAACAGCGGAAAGTTCGCCCACAGTCGAAGAGAGCCATGGAGTTTACGCGGCGGGGAATGCGCTTCAACTCATGGCGCGATACCGGCGACTGGACCTGGAAACGGTCGACCTGGGTTTCGCCGGCAGACATGTCGCACGCAATCCGGTACACCGGGCAATCGGCGCGCTCAAGCCGGGCGATGTGCTGGAACTCCGTGCTTCGGCGCATTCTGAGCGGCGCAACTCCCGATGGGAATTGTTCGACGCTAGCGGGCGTCGTGTGGGCCGGCTGTCGGCGAAGTTCGAACATCCCGGCAACGAACGTTGCATCAGCGCTTCGGTATTCGCTGTGGTTCAGTGGAGCAAGGCGCAGTCGGAACCGGAATTCCATGACAGCATCCGTTGCGACCGTGAATGGGAAGTTGTCATCCCGGAACTCGTTTTCCTGCCCGAAGAGTAAGCCAGACAGCCCTCGGCCACTCCTCAAAGCCGTTGCCGCAATCCAGCGCAAGACGTTGCGACCAAGAGTCAGGAAGCGGAATCCTCGCCGCCTTCGATATCCAGACGATCACGGGGCTCAGGCGGCTGGCCTCCTTCGCGCCGGAGCAGGCGACGCGGCTCTTCAATATCCGCAGTCTCCTGCTTGATAGAGTCATAACGCGCATCGCCGCACTCCGCCGGGCGGAATTTTCCCCGCCAGCTGGACGCGAAAGACGTTTCGTGATGCCCGGTTGCGTCCCTCAACAAGCACTCAACAAGCGACGACAGCGACAATCCCTGCGACTTTGCGTACCTCTTGGCCACCGACAGCAAATTCTCGTCGACATTCAAGGTCAACTTTCGCTTCATTTTCCTATCCGCACCGGAATCACTTAGACGACTAAATTGAAAGAGTATGCGATATCTTTTCCCCGAGTCGACAAATCTCCTTATTTCCGCTCTGTGGCGCTCTGGCGGCGCTCCAAGGGACACCCATAGATGCGATTCCCCCGCGTTCAGGCGCGGCATGGCGGGTGTCGACTCCCCAGTCGAGGTTCCAGAAGGACAGCGGCGATGAAGGCTGACAGCACCGCATCGAATGTCCGGACTCCATTCGGGCCAACTCAAGCGAGAATGGCCTCAACGCCCTCCCAAATAGCGACGGTCGTGTTCGTTGCGGAGGTTGTGGGCGCAAGCTTGGCTGATTGACCGGCCCATGCCTGCATGCCGGCAGAATCGTTGGACCTGACGGCTTCACTGCGCATCGCCTGTGTGAGATGTCGTTGGATGGGATAGGGCGCCGGTGCAGGTGCGTCCGGGGAAGTTGCCGAGACTGCATACTCCGTACGGATGCTTCGTCCGAGACGCCCGGAAAACGCTCGTGTTGCAATCGTATCTTCGGGAGCGGCATCCCCAAGCAAGTCCGCCCATGCAGGCGGGAGCTTCGCTTCCGGCGCACGCAGAAACCCTGTGCCGATCTGAACGGCGGAAGCACCGAGGAGAAGTGCAGCGGAAACGCCCCTCGAATCGGCGATGCCTCCGGCTGCGACAACAGGAATCCGGACTGCATCCGCGATAGCCGGCACAAGCGAAAACAGCCCGATCATGTTGCATTCGGCGTCGGCCCCATCAAATGCGCCCCGATGGCCACCAGCCTCCATGCCCTGCGCCACGATGACGTCGGCGCCGGCCTCTTCGGCCATGACCGCTTCACCAACAGTCGTGGCTGTTGCGAACCAGCGTATCTTCCGCTGCTTCATTCGCGAAACGAATTCCGGGGGATAAAGGCCCATATTCGAAGAGATCACGGCGGGTTCGGCATCAAGCATTGCCTCACACTGGCTAACGAAATCGGGCGGCGCCGTGTCGGCGGCGTCTTCCGGCACTTCCGGACCCCAATTCGAGAGGAACTTGCGGATTGTCAACTCATGAGCTGGATTCCGCACCGGATCGGGATCTGGAATCCACGTATTCAGTTGAAAGGCGCCATTCGAGCCCGAGCGCATTTCACCGACCCAGTCGGCAATCTGGTCGCTGCTCATAATCACCACACCGCAGGCGCCCATCCCGCCCCCGTTTGCGACGGCGATCGACAACGAAGCCGGACATGCGCCTGCCATTGGCGCCAGCAGTATCGGCACCCGCAGACCATATGCATCCGCGAACTCGCGGGCGCGCGACATCGCCTTCCTGGAGTTTCCCACTACCCTCCTTATCGGCACCTGCAGGCGCCTTCGCCGGACAAAGACTCCCAGGCCCATTGCAAGATATGCGCTCGATAAGTCAGTCTCTGAAAGCGCATTGTTCCTGCCCGTGATGCTCCAAGGGACACCCATCGAAACCATAGTCAGGAAGTAGAATTCTCGCCGCCTTCGATATCCAAACGATCACGGGGCTCCGGCGGCTGGCCTCCTTCGCGCCGCAGCAGGCGACGCGCCCCCTTAATATCAGCAGTCTCCTTCTTGGCGGCGAAGAACTCGGCGGTCTTCAGCGCTGCGACCTTCTCGGCGACGGCTGTTGCAATGAATTGATTCATGCTCGTACCTTCTTCCTAGCATATGCCGGTCAACGCGGATTTCAGGGACTTGGGCAATCGTAAGGGGTATGTGGAAGTTTGCGTTTTCACGATGTAATACTCCTCAATGCCTGTTGCGAGGTCGCAAGTTAATCCCAACATCGTACGAATTCACTGATCACTGTATAGTCGTTCCATAGTCGCCACAATGTCATTTGCTCCCGGTGGCCTCTCACGAACGATTCGAGCTTTGGAATCTTCAATGAAATCCGCCGGAATACCAAACCTTGCTTCAGCAATCGGTCCAGCAATGGCTGCCAGTGTATCGGCATCGCCAGCGAGTGAGACCGCGTTGCGCACGGCATCTTCGAAACTACTCGCCTCCAGTGCACAAACGATTGCTTCGGGTACGGTTCCCTGGCATGTTTCATCGAACCGATAGCCGGGTCGAATTTCGTCTACCGTTCGCGAAAGATTGTATTCATACTCCCTTCTGATCAATTCACGAATCCGATTCGCATCAAATCCTTGGAAGGCTAACCAGATAGCGTGCGCTGTTGCGCGTCCGCCCCTTATTCCTTCTGGATGATTGTGAGTTACATTAGTAACGCGATCAGCATCGGAGAGAGCTTGCTCTAAGGAGTTGCGTCGATTCAGAAATGCTGCTGGCGATACCCTCATTGCCGCACCATTGCCATAGCTGTCATAGGGCTTGGGCTCATCCCGCTGTACCCAAGCTCTGAACATCGCTCCATAATCACGATCAAAATCTTTGCGGCACCAAGTCTGCAGTGTTGTCGCCACTGGTAAATTGTGCAGCAAAATGTCAGCCACTGCGGCCGTGCAAACCGTGTCGTCTGTGTAGAAGCCGTGCTCGCTGAAAAACGGAAACTCCTTTGTCTTAACACTGTTAAATTCGTATACAGAACCTACGATATCGCCAATTATGGCTCCCCACATGACATTTCCCCCTTAATCATACTTTCCATCTCAATGATCGAATGCTTGAGGTGGTCGGGTCTGATTGGACAGTTCGAGGGCAAAGTTAAGGTAGTTTTCCCATGATTACAAACCCTCGCTTTTACTCTTTCCCCACCAGCATCGTGATGGATTCGCCCCCTGCCGCGCGCAGGGAGCGTAGCGACCGGAGCGCGGCAGGGGGGCGGCGCCGCATTTTCACGCCGCGGCCTCCAGACCCGCCGTCTTCCCGCCCGCGGCATACGCCTCGGCCGGCGTCCGTCCCGCCAGCGCCAGATGCGGGCGCCGGTGATTGTAGTGCTCCAGCCAGGACGCGATCACCCGCCGCGCGTGACGGCCGCCGGTCAGCTCCTCCAGGTAAACCGACTCGTACTTCAGCGAACGCCACAGCCGCTCGATGAACCGGTTGTCGATCCACCGGCCCTTG
>JANQSV010000257.1 GCA_028279115.1 Pseudomonadales bacterium | reverse complement strand
GGTCAAACCCGAAAAATCAGGCAGTTCGCAAGGCGTATGGCCATGGACGATCTTCCAGAGCCGCCTGAGGAAACGGAAACTGCCATCGATTCCCGCATCCGACCATTCCAGCGATTGGTCCGGCGGCGCAGCGAACAAGGTGAACATCCGCACGGTATCGGCGCCGTATTTGTCGATCAGCGGCATCGGGTCGACGGTATTGCCTTTCGATTTCGACATCGTAGTGCCGTCTTTCAGCACCATGCCCTGGGTCAGCAGCCGGGTAAAAGGTTCACCGGAATCGACCAGGCCCTCGTTGCGCATCAACTTGTAGTAAAAGCGCGCGTAGAGCAGATGCAGGATCGCGTGTTCGATGCCGCCGATGTACTGATCCACCGGCAGCCAGTAACGGGCGCGTTCGTCGAGCATGGCGCCGTCCTGGTCGGCGCAGGTATAACGCGCGAAATACCAGGAAGATTCCATGAAGGTATCGAAGGTATCGGTTTCCCGTTTGGCCGCCCCTCCGCATTCGGGACATTCGGTATTGACGAATTCCGGCAGGCCGGGCAGGGGAGAACCGTGACCGGTGAAATCCGCTTCTTCCGGCAGGCGCACGGGCAGGTCCTCGTCGGGCACCGGAACCGACCCGCAATCCAGACAATTGATCATCGGGATCGGCGCTCCCCAATAACGCTGCCGGGACACGAGCCAGTCGCGCAAGCGGAAATTGACCGTACGCCGGCCTTTGCCGGCGGATTCGAGATGTTCGGCTATCGCCTTGAAAGAGGCGGCAAAATCCAATCCGTCGAATTGCCCGGAATTGATCAGCGCGCCATATTCGACGAAGGCTTCCCGGCTCAGGTCACATTCCTGCTCCGAATCCGCCGGACGAATGACCTGGCGGATTTCGAGCCCGTACCTGGTGGCGAATTCCCAGTCGCGCTGATCGTGGGCGGGTACCGACATGACCGCCCCCGAGCCGTAACTCATCAGCACGAAATTGGCCACGTAGATCGGCAGGGGCTCGCCGGTCAGCGGGTGCAGGGCGACCAGCCCGGTATCCATGCCGCGCTTTTCCATCGTCATCAGTTCCGCTTCGACAATGCCGTCGGAGGCCAGTTCCGCCAGAAAGCGCCCTAATTCGGAGTTCCCGGCCGCAGCGGCCTGCGCCAGCGGATGCTGCGGCGCCAGCGACAGGCTGGTCACGCCGAACAGCGTGTCCGGGCGGGTGGTGAACACCTTGATAGTGCGCAATTCGGGATCGGCTTCGCCCTCAACCTCGAATTCCACTTCGACGCCTTCGGAGCGGCCGATCCAGTTGCGTTGCATGGTGCGTACGGCATCGGGCCAGCCGTCGAGCGTTTCCAGGTCGTCGAGCAACTCCTGGGCAAAATCGGAAATACGGAAAAACCATTGCGGAATTCGCCGCCGTTCGACCGGCGCCCCCGAGCGCCAGCCCTTGCCGTCCACGACCTGCTCGTTGGCGAGCACGGTCTGGTCGACCGGATCCCAGTTGACCTCGGCCTCCGCCTTGTATACCAGGTCCTGGCGGAACAGCCGGGTGAAAAACCATTGTTCCCAGCGATAGTACTCCGGATGACAGGTGGCCACTTCGCGCTGCCAGTCGTAAGCGTAGCCGAGCCGCTTCAATTGCGCGCGCATGTAGTCGATATTGGCGTAGGTCCACTCGGCGGGATTCACGTTGTTCCGGATCGCGGCATTCTCGGCCGGCAGGCCGAAGGCGTCCCAGCCCATGGGCTGCAGGACATTTTTGCCTTTCATGCGATGAAACCGGGAGATGGCGTCGCCGATGGAATAGTTGCGCACATGCCCCATGTGCAGGTGGCCGCTGGGGTAGGGCAGCATCGAAAGGCAATAGAACTTCTCCCTGTCCGGGTCTTCGCTTGCACGGAAACTCCGGTGTTCCCGCCAATACCCTTGCGCCTCTTCTTCGACCTGTTCGGGTTTGTACTGGATCTCGGCCTTGTCCATGTTACGAGCTGTCCTCCTTGCGCATGCCATTGCCGGTCAAGGTGACTTTGAGCAATTTGATATGTCTGTTATCGGCATTCAGCACGGTAACCAGATAGGGACCGATCCGGGTGCTTTCGCCGCGTTCCGGGATGTGTCCGAACTCCTGCAGCAGGATGCCTCCAATCGTGTTGAATTCCCGATCGTCGAGTTCGGTGGCGAAATGTTCATTGAAATCGTCGATCGGAGTCAAGGCTTTCACGATGTGATTGCGCTCGTCGAACTTCTTGATGTAACTGTCGTCCTCGATATCGGTTTCATCTTGTATTTCGCCGACGATCTGTTCGAGCACGTCCTCGATCGTGACGATGCCGCTGACGCTGCCGTAGTCGTCGACGACGATCGCCATATGATTGCGGCGCTCGCGGAATTCCTTCAGCAATACGTTGACCAGGCGCGATTCGGGCACGAAGGTTGCCGGCCGTACGATCTTCTTGAGATTGAAGTTCTCCGGAATTCCCTTCAGGCACAGCGGCAGCAGATCCTTGGCAAGCAGGATGCCGATGATGTTGTCTACGTTCTCCTCGATCACCGGAAAGCGCGAATGGGAGGCGCCTGCCACCATTTCCACCGTTTCCCGCACCGGCATGCTGGTGGAAACGATCACCGCCTGGGAACGGGGAATCATGATGTCCCGCACTTGCATGCTGGAGACCTGCAAGGCGCCTTCAATGATGCCGAGCGCATCCGCGTCGAGCAGGTCGTCCTGTTCGGCGTTGCGCAGCAGGTCCAGCAAACTTCGGGTATCGGTGGGTTCGTCGGAAAAGACTTGTGCGATTTTATCGATCCAAGAACGGCGTCTCAGATCGATGCTAGTCTGGTCGTCAGACATGCGCTGATATGGCTCCTTTGCGAAGGTCTGTCATTAACATACTAAATAGGGGTCGGGGATTCCAAGATTCCGCAATATTTCTATTTCGATTTTTTCCATATCCGCGGCGTCTTTGCGGGCGGCATGATCGTATCCCAGCAGGTGCAGACAGCCGTGAATCACAAGGTGCGCCCAATGATGATCGACGGGTCTATCCCGGGACAAGGCTTCCCGCTGGGCAAGTTCGGCGCAGACGACGATATCGCCAAGCGGTTCGCTGTCGAACTGTTCCCGCAGCGCGGCCGGCACGGCGCTTGGAAACGAAAGCACATCGGCGGGATATTGCCGGTCGCGATAGCGGCGATTAAGTTGTTCGGATTCGTCCGCACCGACGAAACACAGGCTCACCGTCACCGGATTTTCGCGATTCGCTCCACGCATGGCGTGTTCTATCCAGTTCCGGCATAGCTTGTCGTTCGGAACCCAGTGACCCGTCGAATGATCGGCAATCTCAACTTTCACTTTCATTGCGCGCGCCTGCGTCCTGCTCGCGAATTCCGGTCACCTGGGATTGGTCGAACCCTTCATAGGCCTCGACGATGCTTTGTACGAGCCGGTGGCGCACCACATCGCGCGAGGTGAACCAGGTAAAGCCGATGCCGTCCACGTCCCGCAACACCTGGGTCGCCTGCACGAGGCCCGAACGCGTCCCCGCCGGCAGATCGATCTGGGTGATGTCTCCAGTTACCACGACTCTGGAACTGACGCCGATACGGGTCAGGAACATCTTCATCTGGGCCGTCGTGGCGTTCTGGCTTTCGTCGAGGATGATGAACGATTCGTTCAAGGTGCGGCCGCGCATATAGGCCAGCGGCGCCACTTCGATCACGTTTTTCTCGACCAGGCGATTGACCTTTTCGAACCCCAGCATTTCGTACAGGGCGTCGTAAAGCGGCCGCAGGTACGGGTCGATTTTCTGTATCAGGTCGCCGGGCAGAAAGCCCAGTTTTTCCCCGGCCTCCACGGCCGGGCGCACGAGCACGATCCGGTTGACCCGCTCGCTCACCAGGGCCTGAACCGCGCAGGCCACCGCCAGATACGTCTTGCCGGTGCCCGCGGGACCGATGGAGAAATTCAGATCCTGCCGCTCTATGCCGCTGACGTAGGCGGCCTGCTGCTTGCTGCGCGGCTTGATTGAAAGCCGCGGCGTACGGATGATTCCGGTCACGCCGATGTCTCCTGCTTCGCCCGCTGGCGGATTGGTGATTTCCCGCAAGGCGAGGTGAATGACGTTCGATGAAAGCAATTCGCCTTGTTCGGTCGCCAGATACAGCGATTCCAGCAAGCGGCGGCCATCGTTCACCGCGGATTTGCTGCCGGAAAGCTGAAACCAGTTGCCGCGCTGACGGATCGTCAGCGACAGCATCTTTTCGATCTGGCGGATGTGTTCGTTGAATTGTCCGCAAAGATTGGACAGGCGCCGGCTGTCATCGGGATCGAGTGTCAGGTCGAGCGTATGCGTACTCATGTATTGTCCGGGCTCAGCACAACTCGCCAAGAAGTGAATTGGGCAAGGCATCCGTTATTTTGACATCAACGAAATGACCTGCCAACGAACCGTCTTCACAGGGAAAGTTGACGACCCGGTTGTTTTCGGTACGCCCCTGCAGATCCGTCGCGCGCTTTTTCGACACGCCGGCAACCAGGATCCGGCAACTTGAGCCGACCATCGACTCGCTGATCGCCCGGGCCTGGCGGGTCAGTTGCGCCTGGAGCGCCGTCAGCCGGTGTTTCTT
>JANQSV010000249.1 GCA_028279115.1 Pseudomonadales bacterium | reverse complement strand
CAACCCCGAACCGCTGACGCGCAGGGTCCGCCGATACCGCCTCCGCCGAAGCCGGCGCCGCCGATTCCACCGATTCCACCGATTCCACCGATTCCGCCCGCGCCGCCGAGACCGAAGGAGCCGGCGGCGTTTCCGCCCGGTGCCCGAAACGTCTGCCCTTGGCCGGCTCGGGTGGCGCCTGGTTCGTTGATGGGGTCCTCGAAGCGCGTCCCGATGCTGTCGAGCGCGCCCAGCAGGGTCTCGGCTCCGACCGCCGCCAGCGCTTGCGTCCGGATGTTGACGCCCGAGCCGTGCGCCCCGGTTTCGCTCATGCCGCCCCCGACTTCCGGGTGGGCGATCCATGTGGTAAAGACCTGGCCAGCCGCGTTCAGGACAATGGGAATAGTCTCGCCGGGCGCCAGATCGCGGGGCGAGGTCGGCCCCAACTCGACTCCGTTGGAGAGGTGTACTTCGACCCGCACGCTGCTAAGCGTGGCGTTGGTCGTGTTGGTCACGGAGCCCGTGAAGGTTTCGGTGGCGGCGTCATACCGCAGGATGAGATGGGCGCCCCCGCGCACCATATCGTATGTTTCGTGCAACTGGTATGAGGCCGCGGATTCTTCAGCGCCGCCGCCACCGCCGCCGTGCTCCGCGCCGCCACCTTCGCCGGAACCTTCATTGCCGCCGCCTTCGGAGCCTGACTCTCCCGCGGTTGCGCAGGCAGCGGCCATCGCCATGACCAGTATGGCCAGAAAAAGATTTCGCATATCGTTCCTCCGTAATGCGCATTTCCGCGCTGTTCACCTTTGCGCGGCATTGGAAAACATACAGCCTGAATAAAACCTGAATGCCGTGTTCGAGCGGAGGAACGGCGATGCCGGCCCGCGCAGACCGGTTCATTCGGGCGGCGCCATCCGCGCTTCGCCGCGCAGGCACTCCGCGCCTGCTTCGTTGGCGATCCAGAGATCGGCGCGTCCCGTCGCATCGGGTTCCCGGCCGCGCAAGCTGAACGATTGCGTATCGAAGACGGGATGCGTCACGCGAAACGAATATTCGAGCAGGGACCTGCCGGGAAAACGCAGCAACAACTCGTCAATCAGCAAAGTCGCCAGCAAGGGTCCATGCACGAGCAGGCCGGGATAACCTTCGACGCCGCGCGCGTAGTCGCGGTCGAAATGAATCCGGTGCGCGTTGAAAGTGAGAGCGGAATAGCGGAACAGGACGATGGCGTCGGCCCGGGTTTCGCGCTCGAAATCGGCATCGGCCGGCGCGGGCCTTGGCGCCGGCGCGGGGGCATCGGCGGCGCGCACTTCGCGATAGACGATATCGTGCCGTTCGCTGAAGGCGGGACCCGCGGGACTGTCGTATTCGTGGCCTACTTCGACAAAAGCGAGTTGGCCGCTGCGGCCCCGCTTGAAGTTTATGCCGTCGATGCGCGAACGCCTGGTGACGGTTTCGCCTATGCGCAACGGGCGATGGAAGCGAAACCTGCCGCCGGCCCACATGCGCCGCGGCAGTTCGATGGGCGGCAGGAAACCGCCTTTGCCGGCGTGTCCATCCCGGGCGATCTCGCTTTGCGGCGTCATTTCAAGGAAATAGCACCAGTGCCAGAGCGGCGGCAGAGGCGAGCCCGCCCCGGCCGGCGTTTGCGGACGGTCGAGCAGGGCGGCGAAGCCGCGCAGCGGATTCGGGCCGATGACTTCGGTGCGTGTCTCGGTCTTGCCGAGCCATGCGTCAAATTTGCCCGCGGTATCTGTCATAATGCCTGCGCAACTTGGTTTGCTCTGGAAAATTCCTTCCATGGAATTTTTCATTATCGCAAAACAAAAGCGTGGTTTTGTTTTGCTCCCGAATTCAATGGCTTGCTCCAGTCGCGAAGCACAGCTTCGCGCCGTTGCGGCTGCGCTCGAAGCTGCGCTTCGAAAACGCTTGCCTTCACCCATCGAATTCGGCGGCACATCCCTGTGCCGCATGAGCGGCCCGGAAAATAGCAGGATTTCCGATTCATGTCCGGCAAGTATTTCGAAGAACTGGAAATCGGCGCGGTGTTCGGGCACTTGCCGCATCGCACGATTACCGAGGCGGACAACCTGCTGTTTTCCGCCATGACGCACAATCCCCAGCCGCTGCACATCGACGCCGAGTTCGCCGCCTCCTCGCAGCACGGCCAGCGCCTGGTCAACAGCCTGTTCACTCTCGGCCTGGTGATCGGGCTTTCCGTAGGCGACACCACGCTGGGCACCACAATCGGCAATCTCGGCATGGAACAGGTCGAGTTCCCCAACCCCGTTTTCATCGGCGATACGATCCGCGCGCAGACGCGCATCACCGACAAGCGCGAGTCGAAGACCAGGCCCGACCGCGGCATCGTCTGGTTCGAGCATATCGGCCGCAACCAGCGCGACGAAATCGTCTGCCAGTGCCTGCGCAAGGGCATGATGCTGCGCCTGCCGGCGGAGGATTGACGGCAATGACTACCGACACGGACTCCGCAGAGTTGATCCGCCGGCGCAGCGTTCATTTCATGCCCGGCGGCAATGAGCGCATGTTCGAAAAATCGCTCGGCCTTGCGGCTGATGCGCTGATTCTCGATCTCGAGGATTCGGTGACGCCCGAAGGCAAGGCCGCCGCGCGGGACGCCGTTTGCGACTGGTTGCGGCAGGCGGACTTCGGCGGCCGGCAAAAACTGGTCCGCATCAATCCGCTCGATTCGCCCTGGGGCGAAGCCGACATTGCCGCCGTCATCGCCGGTTCGCCCGATGGCCTCGTCGTGCCGAAAGTGACTCGGGCAAGTGACGTCGAGTCCGTCGATGGTCTGGTCGCGGAACAGGAACGGCGCGCCGGACTGACAATGGGCTCGGTCAAGCTATTGCTGATCGGGACCGAGACCCCCGGTTCGGCCTTTCATCTGCCGGAGTTGGCCGCTCATCCAAGGGTAGACGGTTTGACCTGGGGCTCGGAGGATCTCTCCGCCGAACTCGGCGCCAGCGCGATCCGGGATGCGTCCGGCACATACCTCGAAGTATTCAGCCTCGTGCGCTCGCTTGCCTTGCTCGCGGCGGCAGCGACCGGCAAGCAGCCGATCGATACGATCTACGCGGATGTTCGCGACCTGAAGGGGTTTCGGGAAGAATGCCGGCGCGCGGCGGCAATGGGATTCACCGGCAAGTTGACCATCCATCCCGACCAGATCGAAATCGTCAACGAGATGTTTACGCCAAGCCCTGCGGAAGTTGCCGAAGCCGAGGAATTGCTGGCCGCCGCCGGCGAACATATGCGCCAGGGCCGCATCGCCTTTCGTTTCAAGGGGCAAATGGTCGATGTGCCACACTTGAAACGCGCGCGTAGAATCCTGGCGCGAGCCGGCAGACAGACGGAAGATTGATCGTGGATTTCGTCGAAAGCGAAGAACAACGCATGATCCGCGAGTCGGTCGCAAACCTTTGCAGCCGCTTTCCGGACGAGTATTGGGAAGAACGCGACCGGCTCGGCGAGTTTCCGCGGGAGTTCTACGATCTTGTCGCTGCAGCGGGCTGGATCGGCACCGCGATTCCGGAACGCTGGGGCGGCGCCGGCCGCGGCATTCGCGACGCCGCCATCCTGCTTGAGGAAATCGCCGCTTCCGGAGCCGCCATGAACGGCGCCTCGCCGGTGCATCTGTCGATGTTCGGCATTCACCCTCTGGTCAAACACGGTTCCGACGCGATGCGCGAGAAATATCTGCCCGAAGTCGCCAGCGGTTCGCTGCATGTGGCTTTCGGCGTCACCGAGCCCGACGCCGGTACCGACACCACCTCGATCCGCACTTTCGCCCGCCGCGAAGGCGATGAATACATCGTGCGCGGGCGCAAGGTCTGGACGACCAAGGCCACGCATTGCGAACGCGTCGTGCTGCTCGTACGCACTACGCCCAGGGAGGAAGTCGAGCGCAAGACTGACGGCATGACCCTGCTTTTCGCGGAGTTGCAGCGGCCCGAAGTCAGTATTTCGCCGATTCCCAAGCTCGGCCGCAATGCCGTCACGACTTGCGAGGTCGTATACGACGATCTGCCCGTGGCGGTCTCCGACCGCATCGGCGAAGAGGGCAGGGGCTTCTATCATCTGCTCGACGGTCTCAACGCCGAACGCATTCTCGTAGCCTCGGAAGCCGTCGGCATCGGCCGCGCCGCGCTGCGCAGGGCGGTGGA
>JANQSV010000242.1 GCA_028279115.1 Pseudomonadales bacterium | reverse complement strand
CGCTTGCCTACGCCCCTGTAGGCTCCGGGCTCGACATCCTGTCTCGCACGCCCGCTGCACCCCCGCACCGCGGCAGCGGCTTGCATCGTGCGGCGCCCATGGCGCCTGGCTTCGATACAAGAAATGAGAGTTCCTGCAAGACTTCACGGGCCGAACTCCAATATTTTGATGCACTGACGAGGCAAGTCGATGCTGGCGCCCGCAGCGAATACTGTTCTTTCCCCGGTTGACTCTGAGGCGGAGTCTATTTCCAGCTTCCAGTCTCCCTTGGGCAGGCGCGGCAGGCGGAATGCCGAGCCAGTCTCCGAAGCATTGAACAACGCCAGCAAATGCCGACTCGCTCCATCGCTGATCAAATAGCCGAATCGGCGGCAGTCGGGTTCATGCCAGTGTTCATCGCGCATCGGCGCGCCTTCGGCGTTCAGCCATTGAATGCCGTCATCGCCCTTTCCATCCGGGCGATGTCGGTATTCGCCCGCCTGCAAGGCCGGAAAGCGCCGCCGCAGGCTCAGCAATTCGCGGGTGAATGCCTGCAATTCCCTGCCCTGTGGCGAAATTTCCTCCCAGTCGATCCAGTTGAGCCGGCTGTCGTGGCACCAGGCGTTATTGTTGCCGGACTGGCTGCGGCCGAACTCGTCTCCAGCGACAATCATCGGCACGCCATGCGAAACGGCCAGCGTAGCGAGCAGATTGCGTTGCCGGCGCCAGCGCCGCGCATCGATCGCCGGATCGTCGGCGGGGCCTTCCACGCCGTGATTGTCGCCGTAGTTGCTACCATGCCCGTCCCTGTTCTGTTCCTGGTTCGCTTCGTTGTGACGCTGCTCGAAGCTGACCAGGTCGCGCAACGTGAAACCGTCGTGGCAGGCTACGTAGTTTATGCTTGCCCAGGGCCTGCGCCCGGCATGTTCGAACAGGTCTCCCGAACCATGCAGGCGGCGCGCCAGTTCCGGCAACTGGTCCGGGTCCCCGCGCCAAAAGCGGCGAATGTTATCACGGTAGCGGTCGTTCCACTCGGCCCAGCCGGCGGGAAATCCGCCGAGTTGATAGCCGCCGGGGCCGATATCCCAGGGTTCGGCAATCAGCTTGACTCCGGCGAGCGCGGGATCCTGGGCCAGGGTCTGGAAAAAAGGCGCGCGCGGGTCGAAGCCGCGTTCCTGGCGGCCGAGAATGGAAGCGAGATCGAAGCGGAATCCGTCGACTCCCATCTCAATGGCCCAATAGCGCAAGCTGTCCATGATCAGTCGCAGCACCTGGGGATGGGCTATGTTGACGGTGTTTCCGCAACCGCTGTCGTTGATGTAAAAACGCCTGTCGCCCGGCAGCAACTGGTAATAACTGAGATTGTCGATGCCCTTGTAGCTGAGGGTGGGCCCGAGGTGGTCGCCTTCGCAGGTGTGGTTGTAGACGACATCGAGGATGACTTCGAGGCCGGCGTCGTGGAAGCGGTTGACCATGTCCCGGAATTCGTCCGCGCCGCCGGCGCTGAGATAGGCAGGATGCGGGCAGAAGAAATTCAGACTGTTATAGCCCCAATAGTTGACCAAGCCCTTGTTCAGCACGTCGAACTCACTCACGAAGGCGTGTACCGGCATCAGTTCAACCGTGGTGACGCCCAGCGCTTTCAGATAGTCGACGATCTCGGGCCGGGCCAGGCCGGCGAAGGTCCCCCGCAGCGGTTTTGGCACGTCCGGATGCAGTTGGGTGAATCCCTTGACGTGGCATTCATAGATCACGGTTTGCGGCCAGGGCGTCAGCGGCCGGCGGCGCGCCGGCGGCGCTTCGCCTTCGGCGGTCACCACCGCCTTGGGCATATGCTCAGCGTTGTCGCGACGGTCGGGGGCGAGATCGAGGTCGGGATGTCCGAGTTCATATCCGAAATGGGACGGGTCCGGGCGAAATTCACCCGCCAGCGCCCGGGCATAGGGATCGAGCAAGAGTTTCGCGGGGTTGAAGCGATGGCCTGCATGGGGTGCGTAAGGACCGTGAACCCGATAGCCATAGCATGTCCCCGCCTGCAAACCAGGGACGTAGCCATGCCAGACGCCATGGGTCTGTTCCGGCAGAAACACCCGGCCGATCGGCTTTGTCCCGCTTTCGTCGTAGAGGCAAAGTTCGACCGCCTCGGCATGTGCCGAGTACAACGCGAACCGCGTTCCTTCGCCATCGAAGCGGGCGCCCGGAACGCCGGGATCGCCTGCTTCGATGCGTCTATCCGAGTCCGTCATCGATTTCCGGCATGGAGAAACAGTACCGTGGCCAGCGGCGGCAGCGTCACCACCACCGAATGCGGCTGGCCGTCCCATGGAATGTCCTGGCTCCAGACACCGCCGCCGTTGCCCTGTCCGCTGCCGCCGTAAACTTCGGCGTCGGTATTGAGGCACTCCCGGTAACGGCCCGGCTCGGGCACGCCGATACGATAATAGCGGTGGCATTCGGGCGTCATGTTGGAGGCGGCGAGCATGACGTCATCGTCGCCGCGCCGCAGCCAGGCGTAGACCGAAAGCTGGCTGCTGTCGGCCTGTATCCATTCAAATCCTTCCGGTGAACCATCGCGCTCGTACAATGCCGGCGTGTGCCGATAGAGGAAGTTCAGGTCCCTGACCAGTTGCAGCAAACCGCGATGGCTTGCGTGTTCGAGCAGATGCCAGTCCAGGCTGGCATCGTGGTTCCATTCCTTGCGCTGGCCGAATTCCCCGCCCATGAACAGCAACTTCTTGCCGGGCTGGGTCCACATGAAGCCGTAATAAGCGCGCAGATTGGCGAACTTTTGCCAATCGTCGCCGGGCATCTTCTCAAGCAATGACGCCTTGCCATGAACGACTTCGTCATGGCTCAGGGCGAGCACGTATTTTTCGGTCCAGGCGTAAAGTATGCCGAAGGTCATTTCATGGTGATGGAACTTGCGGTGAATCGGATCCCGGCGCATGTATTGCAAGGTGTCGTTCATCCAGCCCATGTTCCACTTGTAGCCGAAACCGAGTCCGCCCTGGTCCACCGGATGGCTGACCCCCGGCCAGGCGGTGGATTCCTCGGCGATCATCATGATTCCCGGATGATTGCGGTAGACGCTGCTGTTCACCTTGCGCAACAGCTCGATGGCTTCGAGATTTTCGCGGCCGCCGTGCTCGTTGGGGAGCCATTCGCCTTCTTTCCGGCTGTAATCGAGATACAGCATCGAAGCCACGGCGTCCACGCGCAGTCCGTCGATGTGGTACTCCTCGATCCAGTAGTTCGCGTTGCTGAGCAGATAGCTGACGACCTCATTGCGGCCGTAGTTGAAAATCAGGGTTTTCCAGTCGAAATGGAAACCCCTGCGGATGTCCTCGTGTTCATAGAGGAAACTGCCGTCGAAGCGGCCAAGACCGTGGGAGTCGGTGGGGAAATGTCCCGGCACCCAGTCGAGCACTACGCCGATGTTGTGCCGATGGCATTCGTTGATGAAATGCTTCAGTTCATTGGGCGTTCCGAAACGGATGCTCGGCGCGAACATGCCGACAGGCTGGTAGCCCCAGGAACCGTCGAAAGGGAATTCGCTGATCGGCATGAGTTCGATATGGGTAAACCCCATGTCGAGCACGTAGGAAATCAGTTCTTCCGCAAGTTCAAGATAGCTGAGATAGCGGTTGTCCTGCTCGGGCTTGCGCCGCCAGGAACCGGCGTGCACCTCGTAGATGGAAACCGGCCGCCGCAACAGGTCTCCGCTGTCGCGGGTCTCGATCCATTGCCGGTCGCTCCAGCGGAACTCTGCTTCGAACATGATTCGGGAGGCATTGTCCGGCGGATGTTGCATCGACCGGGCATAGGGGTCGGCTTTCAGCGGCAAAAGATTCCCGCCGGCGTCGATGATTTCGAACTTGTACAGATCGTGATTGCGCGCTTCGGGGACAAAGGCTTCCCACACGCCTGAACTGGCGACAGGCTGCAATACATCGCTGTTGCCGTCCCAGCCGTTGAAATCGCCGACTACC
>JANQSV010000226.1 GCA_028279115.1 Pseudomonadales bacterium | reverse complement strand
TTCCAGTTCGAATGTCGCGCTCGAACCGTCAATGCCCTCGAAGCGGCCGTTTGCCAGTTCGGCGCCTTGCAAGTCGAGCGTGCATCGATTGGCCTCCAGAGAGGAATTCGCGACGACCAATTGACTGCGGAACCCGTCACCGTCAACGACCAGCGGTATGAATTGCGTCCGTTCCGCCGCGATGTCCCCGCGCGGCAGCACGGAGGCGAGAGAGGAAAACGCGGGCGCGTCGAACGGCAGACCCAGCGCGCCTATCCGCGTGTTGCAGGATACCCGTGCCGCGCCGCCGTTGAATCCCTGCGGAACGCGCACCAATTCGTCCATGAAATACAGCGATGTTGAATTCATGAATATCGAAAAGGAGCCCCGGTCCTGAGCTTCACCTTGATGGTTGTCCAGTTGTATGGAGCAGGATGCGTCGGAATCGGAGTCGTTGGAAAAGATCAGGCCAAGCGTGCCCGAGTGGGGCAGCACCGGAAAATGGAAGTTCGTTCCGCGTTGCGATTCCGGCACAAACGTCATGCCCTCTATCGATTCGGGGCCGTACGATGCCAAGGAAGTCCGGACAACGACCGGCTCGGCGCAGTCCATATCCGCATAACCGAAAACAAGTGTTGCTCCGCCCCTGCTGAACAACCTCAGGCTCGGATTGTTATCGTCGAATTCGATCGTCGCCCTGGCGCCCGACCATTTGACCGCCTCGTGAGAGTAAAAGCTGCCGGAGCCCATGCCGGGACCATGCAGGTCCAGCGTGCACTGGTTCTCCCTGATGTGCGAGCTATTGGCAAGGAACAGGATCGTCTGAAACTCGCCCCCAACAGCTATCATGGGAAAGAAATGTAGCCGGTTCGCGGTCTTGTCCAGCGATTGCGCGACGACCGGAGAAGCCGCCAACAGGGCAACGGCAAAGCATGCCCGCACATACAAAGAGTTCATTCCCTATCCTCCCATCGTCCATTGAGAATGCCTGACCGGCACAGTTTATCGCAAACCTCTCAAGTTCGGGCGCCGCGGCGATCAGAGATTATCGAAACTGATGTTTCCGGTTTCGCCGATTTCGCCGAAATCGAGTTCGCGCTCTTCGGACTTCTTCCAGCGCCGCCGGGCGATCTCGATCAGGGCGGGCATGTGGTGGCCCGACAACAATTGAACGTAGGCGAGGTAGAGCGCGCCGCAATCGCGCATCGCGGCAAGGGATTCGCCGTCGAGTCGGGCCAGACGCTCCTGGTCGACGGTGTAAAAGCCCTTCACATGCACAGTAGCTTCCTCCTCCCCGGCGGTGATTTCCCATTCTCCGATCAGTTCGAGTTCCGCCAGTTTCGCCGTGGCGCGCTCGGCTGCCGCCAGGTCCGATGCATGCCGCCGCATCCTGCCCGCCAGTTCCGAAACCGATTCGTCCAATGCGCCGTCTTCGTCGAAAAACCGTTGCCAGCCCTTCGCCTCGTCCGGAATGTCTTCGGCCTTGCCGACGAGTTCGGTTTCCCCCAGCGCGCAAACCTGGCAGCGCTCGGCGTCCAGCCGGTACATGCGGATGGGATAACCGAAATAGGACTCCGGCACATGCGCCGCCAGCCATTCGCCGGCCTCCCCGACCACAAGGCTTTCGCCGTTGCGCAGGCCCTGGACCGCCACCAGCAGGAACTTGCCTTGCAACTTGATGAACCCGGACGGCAGACCCATGGCGGCTTTCTGCATTTCCTTCAACCCCAGCGGCATCAGGTGGTCGCCGGCGGCGAACCGGAAATTCGGCGGCTTGCGCCAGCGCAACCCGGCATGCGTGTTTTCGGAAATGGGGACAAGCTTGCTCACATCTTCGTCCTTGCGGCGCCCGAAATCGGGACACGCGGATTGATTATAGACCGATTCCGCACTATCCCGTCCCGGCGCGGTAGGTTAACATCCGAACCACTTCACGAGTGGCGGAAAAAACAGATGGCGGAAAGCTGGACCTCTGGCTACGTAACGGAAGTAGGCTACCAATGGGGTTATTTCCCGGAGCTCAACCCCATGCGCGCGAAGATCGCATTGCCTTGCAGCGGCATCGCCTGCCCCGAGATAAAACACGCCTGCGAGCTCGGCTTCGGGCAAGGCGTGAGCCTGAACATGCACGCGGCCGGGAGCGAGGCCGAATGGCACGGCAACGATTTCAATCCATCCCACGCCATCGCCGCCCGGGAACTGGCCGAGCATTCGGGCGCCATGGTCCGCGCCACCGATCAGTCGTTCGCGGAGTTCCGGCGGCGCGAGGATCTCCCGCAGTTCGATTACATCGGCATACATGGCGTCTGGAGCTGGATTTCCCACGAAAACCGGCGGGAAATCGTCGATTTCATCAAGGCGAAGCTGAAGGTCGGCGGCGTACTCTATGTCAGTTACAACGTGTATCCCGGCCAGGCGGGATTCATACCGCTGCGCAATCTGATGATGGAATATCTCGACCGGATCTCGCCCAGCGGCAAGGGCATGACCGCGCGCATCGACGAAACGCTCGAATTCGCCGAGCAGATGATCGAGTCCAAACCGGTATACGCAAAACACTATCCCGCCGCCGTAAAACGGCTGGCGGACGCGAAGACCCAGAACCGCAACTATCTGGCGCATGAATTCTTCAACCGGGACTGGCATCCCATGTCCTTTCTCGACATGAGCCGATGGCTCGACGAGGCCAAGCTCGGTTACGCCTGCTCGGCGAACTTGCTCGAACAGCTTCCGAGTCTGACCACAACCCAGGAACAACGCGAGTTCCTGGAATCCGTCCCTGACCAGATGTTGCGCCATCAGATAGTTGATTTCATGATCAATCAACAGTTTCGCCGCGACTACTGGGTAAAAGGCGCGCGCCGCCTCAGCACGGCCGAGCAGATGAAAACGTTCAACGATCTTTCGGTCGTGCTCATTCGTCACGCGGACGATGCCTCGCTTACGATGAAAGGGCCGATCGGCGAGGTGAATCTGAACGAGGAAATCCACAAACCCTTGCTGGACTTCCTGTGTGGCAACAAGGTCCGGTCCATCGGCGAGATCATTCGCAAGCTGCAATCGGACAAGTACACCACCGTGAATTTGCTGCAGGCGCTGCTGATTCTCATGGGCGACAACCAGCTCGCGCCGGCGAATTCCAATCCGTCCGCGAAAATCAGGAAGCAATGCGAGCGATTGAACAGGTTCATCAGGAATCGCAGCCGGGATGTCGACGAAATCAACTTTCAGGCAAGCCCGGTGACCGGAGGCGGGATCGCCGCCGGCCGCATCGTGCAACTCTTCATGCTGGCGCTGGAGGACAAGGCCGGAACCGACGAGGAATTGGCGCGCTTCGCCTGGCAATGCCTCTCCGCCCGCAACCAGCGCTTGGCGCAGGATGGCAAACCGCTGGAAACCGAAGCGGAGAATCTGGCTGAACTGAAGAAGCGGGCGGGAGAATTCCTGAACAAGACCCGGCCTGTTTTTTCGGCTCTTGGTATACAATGACCGAACCAAAGTCGGGTTTTCAGCGACAGTACGCATAGAGTACGCATGAAGAACCGCAGCTAATGAGCATCTTGCAATCGATGAAACGGTTTTCCGGCAAAATTACCCGGCGCGCGGTCCCCGCTTTGTTCGCCGGATTTGCAGCCATGTTCCTGTGGTCCGGCCCGGCCGCGGCGCAGGACCTGGAACTGTTCGAAGACGGGGAGCGGACCGGTCCGGGCGCCAATCAGCGCGGCGGACGGAACGGTGCGGGTAACTCGGCCGCGCCTTCGCTTACCGAACCCGAATTCGTGCTCGTCGGCTCCTCGCGCATCGGCGAGCGGGGCCGCGTGGTGCTGTCGCATCGCGGCGGCGCAACGGTGGCCGTGCCGGTCGCGGCCCAAGGTCAGACGTCCATTCCGGGCCATGAACAGTTCCGCATTGTCACCAGCGAGGGCGGCAGGGTCGCGATTCAATATCCGGCGGGCGCCTCCTGCGTGGAAGCTTCCGACCGCGGCGTCAGTTGCGACGCGGCCGCGAATATCGCCTGGCTTTCCTTGCGGCCCGCGCCCGTGCCTGAACAGTTCGTCGTCGACCTGGACGCCGGGCGGGAAGAGGATGCGGATCTGACGGATCAGGCTCGCGACGCGCGCGAGGATCTGGCAAGAGACCCGAACAATCCATTCGCGCGCTTGCGCGCCGAAGCCCTGAGCCAGGACGCTCCACCCGCGGGACGGTTCCGTCCGCGGCGAATCGACCCGTCCGAAGTGCCGCCAGGCATGCGCGTGGTTTCGACGCCGTTCGGAGACCGCCTGGTCGAAATCGACTGAATGACGGCAATTGTCATTCCGCGCGAAGCGAAGCCTGGTGATTCGGGCCATCCATGGCTCCCCGCCCCTGCGGGGCGGCGCTTCGCGCCGTCCAAAATGGCAATCCCGCCATTTTGTCGCGGAATCTCGCGGGAGATGGCCGGATGACTGATTTCGCTTTGGCCGTTTCGGTCGTCTGCTTCCATACTCCCCGCCGGCAAGTGTTCGACCTGCTTGACTCGCTGGCGCTTGCCTGTGAAAGAGCGCGGGTCGATCTGGCTCTGGAGAAGGTCGAAATCACGATAGTCGACAATGGCGGCGGCGGCGATTCCACGGATTTCTGCGTCGAAGATTGCGCCGAACTCGCGGGCTCGCCACGGCTGCGGGGATGCGAACTGCGTATGCTGCAAGGCCACGGAAACATCGGTTATGGCGCGGCGCACAACCTGGTAATTCGCGAAACCGGGGCCGAATATCACCTGCTGCTCAATCCCGATGTCGAATTCGACCCGGACGCCCTCGGCGCCGGCCTCGGCTATCTCGTCTCAAATCCCGCAACGGTGCTGGTCAGTCCGGCCGCGAACAACGGAGGCGGACGGCAATATCTTTGCAAGCGCCACCCATCGCTCCTCATTCTGTTGTTGCGCGGCCTGGTTCCCGCGTTCCTGCGAGCGCCTTTCACCCGCAGGCTTGCCGCCTACGAGATGCGCGACCTGCCCGACGACCGGCCCAGCACCGGCATCCCCATCGCCAGCGGCTGTTGCATGTTGTGCAGGGGACGCCCATTGCGGGAAGCCGGCGGATTCGACGAGCGCTTCTTCCTTTATTTCGAGGATTTCGACTTGTCGTTGAGGCTCGGACGTCTCGGCAAGCTGGCCCATGTGCCCGCCATGCGCATCCGCCATTCCGGCGGCAATGCCGCCGGCAAGGGCTTGGATCATATCGCCATGTTCATTCGTTCCGCCCGGCGCTTTTTCAAGCTGCATGGCTGGAGGTGGTTTTGACCGGCGGGCGGCCAGTGCTGGTTGCCGGCGCCAGCGGCTTTATCGGCCGTCATCTCTGCCGCCATTTGCTGGCCGGCGACCGGCCCGTGCGCCGCTTCTCGCGCTCCGTGACCGCCCCCCCGTCATTCTGCGTGGGTGAAGGCAAGCGTTTGCGAAGCGCAGCTTCGCGCGCAGCCGTAACGGCGCGGAGCTATGCTCCGCGACAGGAGCGAAGCGTAGTCGCAGAATCTCCCGCCACCGCGCATTCCCCAACGAGATTCCGCGACTTCGCGCGGAATGACGGGTTCGTTCGCGGAGACATACTCGATCCGGAAGCGCTGCGGGCGGCTTGCGAGGATGTCGGCGTCGTGTTCCATCTCGCCGGAGCCGCCCGGACCGCGGACCGGCGCAATCCGCTGGCGATGAAAACCAACGTCGAAGGCACGCGCAATCTGCTCGCCGCGGCCCGCGCCGCCGGCGCAAGGCGCCTGGTTTTCGTCAGCAGCGCCCTGGCGGCCGAATTCGACCACGGTCAGTCGCCCGCCCGGCCCGGAGACTACGCCCGCGGCAAATGGGAAGCCGAAAGGCTCGTGCTCGAAGCGAACGGCGCAGACGGACTGCTGACCACGGTCCTGCGCCCGGCGCCGGTTTACGGCGCCGGCATGAAAGGCGGGATTGCGCGCATGATCCGGCTCATCCACGCCCGCCGCCTGCCGCCCTTGCCGAAACTCGACCGGGGCTTCTCGCTCGCCGGCGTCGACGATGTCTGCCGCGCCGCGATTCTCGCCTCGGAAAGCCCGCTCGCCCCCGGCCAATGCTGGCTGCTGACAGACTTGCAACGCTACACCGCCAACGCCGTCGAGCAGGCGGTCTACGATGCGCTCGGCCGGAAAAAACCCGGCTGGCGCACGCCCGCTGTGGTATTCTTCGCCGCGTCCGCCATGTTGCAACTCGGTCGCCTTGCCGGCTGGAAACAGGCCGAGTCCGGCCTGCAGACCTGGCGCAACCTGACGAGCGAACGCACCTGGCAGGCCCGGGACATCTTTGAGGAACTCGATTTCCGGCCCTCCGGCGACTTGTACGAGCAATTGCCGGAAATCATCCGGGAGCTGACTGGACAGCAACCCGCCCCGCGGGAGTAAAAATGACCAAAGGCATAATTCTTGCGGGTGGCGCGGGCAGCCGGCTGTATCCGATCACGACGACCATCAGCAAGCAGTTGCTGCCCATCTACGACAAGCCGATGGTCTACTACCCGCTGTCGACGCTGATGCAATCGGGCATTCGCGAGATTCTCGTCATCACCACGCCGCGCGACCGCGATGCCTTCCACAAGTTGCTCGGCGACGGCGGCGCCTGGGGCATCTCGATCGAATACGCCGAACAGCCGCGCCCGGAAGGCCTGGCCCAGGCCTTCCTCATCGGCGAGCAATTCATCGGCGGCAGCCGCGTTTGCCTGATTCTCGGCGACAACATCTTTTACGGCAACCGCATCGAAGACACCTTGACCAATGCCGTCGCCCAGGACAATGGCGCGAGCATCTTCGCCTATTACGTCCAGGACCCGGAACGCTATGGCGTGGTCGTGCTCGACGAAAACAACCGCGCGATCGACCTGGAGGAAAAACCCGACCGGCCCAAATCCCACTATGCGGTCACCGGGCTTTACATGTACGACAACAAGGTCGTCGACGTCGCCAAGTCGATCCGCCCATCGGCCCGCGGCGAACTCGAAATCACCGACGTCAACAAGATCTATTTGCAGCACGGCGAATTGCAGGTGGAACTGTTCGACCGCGGCACCGCCTGGCTCGACACCGGCACCACCCAGTCGCTGCTCGGCGCAGCCAATTTCATCCGCGTGCTCGAAGACCGCCAGGGGCTGAAGATCGGCTGCCCCGAAGAGATCGCCTGGCGTCAGGGTTTCATCGACGATGCGCAACTCGAGCGCTTGGCCGAAGACCACAGCAACAGCGGCTACGGCCAGTATCTGCTGGAACTGCGGAACGAATCCCCATGACGGGTTTTTGGCTTCGAACCGACGCGATCCGGTGTGGTGTATGCAGCGGACGCCGTAAATACGGTCCAGCCGCCAAGCACAGCTTGGCGTCGTTCCGGTCGCGCATGAAGCTACGCTTCATAACGCATGCCTCCACCCCTGTAGGCTCCGGGCTCGGCATCCTGCCTCACACGCCCGCCGCACACACCACGCCGGATGGCGACTCACGCCGCGCGGATTCATGGATGAGTCGCGCATGAAACTTGAAAGCACGCCGATACCCGGATTGCTGCTGCTTGAGCCGGCTGTGCATGGCGACGCCCGCGGTTTCTTCATGGAAACCTGGCGCGAGTCCTTCTTCGCGGAACATGGCATCTCCCACCATTTCGTGCAGGACAACCACAGCCGTTCGCTGCGCGGCGCCTTGCGCGGGCTGCATTACCAGCTTGAACATCCCCAGGGCAAACTCGTGCGCGTCGTGCGCGGCGAAGTGTTCGATGTCGCTGTCGACCTGCGGCATCAGTCGGCGACCTTCGGTCAATGGTTCGGCGCTCCCCTCGGCGAGGAAAACAGGCGTCAGTTGTGGATTCCGCCCGGATTCGCCCACGGTTTCTACGTGCTCAGCGAAAGCGCCGACCTGTGCTACAAGTGCACCGGGTACTACCATCCCGAAGACGACCACAGCCTGCTTTGGAACGACCCCGAAATCGGCATCGAATGGCCACTGCTCGACCCGTCGCCGATTCTCTCGGAGCGGGACCGCAATGCGCCGCCACTCGGTCGGGCGCCGCTGCCGCATTGAAATCCGGGCCGGATGACGCGCACCGCACTGGTAACCGGCGCCCGGAGCCAACTGGCCCGCTGCATGCGCATGGCGGGCGCGCCGCCGGATTGGCGCGCGGCGTTTCTCGCAAGAGAAGAGTTGGACATCGCCAACCGCTCACAAGTGCAATCCGTGCTGGACAAGGCGGCGCCTGACTGCATCGTCAATACCGCCGCCTACACCGCCGTCGACAAGGCCGAAAGCGAGCCTGATCAGGCCCGGCGCGTCAACGCCGACGCCGTGGCGAATCTCGTCCGCTGGTGCGAGGCGAACGATGCGAGATTGATCCACATTTCGACCGATTTCGTCTTCGACGGCCGCGCCACGGCGCCGTACCTGCCCGAAGACGAACCCGCGCCGCTCGGCGAATACGGTCGCGGCAAGCTCGCCGGCGAACGCGAAGTCGGCAAGCTGCCGGTCGGACAAGGCGTGGTCGTACGGACCTCGTGGCTGTATTCGGAGTTCGGCCGCAACTTCGTCAAGACCATGCTCTCGCTGATGGCCGACCGCGATGAACTGGCGGGGGTGAACGATCAACACGGGTGTCCCACTTCGGCGCACTCGCTGGCCGCGCTGATCTGGCGCATGGTTCTGCTGCCGGCGCGGTCGGGCCTGTATCATTGGCGCGACGGCGGCGCAATGAGCTGGTACGAATTCGCGCTGGAGATTCAGAAATGGGGGCAGGCCGCAGGCATGTTGCAAAGTGTGATTCCGATCAGGCCGATCGCGAGCGCCGAATACCCGGCCACCGCCATACGGCCGGCCTATAGCGTCATGGACCGATCGCGCACAATGGCCGATTTCGACATGCCCGAACGCGACTGGCGCTCGGACCTGGTCCGCGTCGTCGGCGCCTTGGCCGAGCGGAAGGTGGCGGGATGATTTCTTTGCCGAGCGTATCCGCGGGCGAGGCATGCCTCGCCCCTACAAGTTTGCGGGAAGATTTATTCGCCCGTAGGGGCGACGCGTGCGTCGCCCGCATTTACGGGACTGCGCGATGAACAAATTGCTGATTACAGGGGCCGCGGGCTTCATCGGCGCGAACTTCGCGCATTACTGGCGGCGCATACATCCGTCCGACCGCATCGTCGTACTCGACGCCCTCACCTACGCCGGCAACCGCGACAACCTCGCCGGCCTCGAGGGCGCCCCGGATTTTCATTTCGTTCACGGCAACATCTGCGACCAGGCGCTGGTCGAGCGCTTGCTGCGCGGCCACGACATCGACGCCATCGTCCATTTCGCCGCCGAAAGTCACGTCGACCGCTCGATCACCGGCCCCGACGCCTTCATCGAAACCAATG
>JANQSV010000296.1 GCA_028279115.1 Pseudomonadales bacterium | reverse complement strand
TCTCGCCAATGCCGATCTTGCCGGGGAAAGCAGAACCGAGGTCGCCACCGACGACATCAGCCTGGCCATCGCCAGCTTGCAGGCCCAGCTCGATCGTCGCCGGCAGGCCTACGCCAAGCGGCCGCGCACTTACACCATATCTTCCGCCTCCACGCGGAAAAGCCATGACGCGGAGTATCTCGACAACTGGCGCCGGCGCGTCGAAGCCGTGGGCAATCGCAACTATCCGGCGGAAGCCGAGCGCCGGCGCCTGTACGGCAGTCTGCGTCTGCTCGTCTCGCAAATGCCCGACGGCAGCGTGAAAGATGTGGAGATACTGTCTTCTTCCGGCCACGAATTGCTCGACCGTTCCGCCGTGGACATCGTGCACATGGCGGCGCCTTTCGAACCGTTTCCGGCGGAAATACGATCCGAAGTTGATATACTCGAAATCATACGCACTTGGCGGTTCCACGAATCGGAGGGACTGACCAGCTATTGAATGGGGATTGTATTGAATGGTTGATGTCGTGAATCCCGGCGGGCGAGGCATGCCTCGCCCCTGCAACCGAATCGTGTGAGACTGTAGGGGCTGGGCATGCCCAGCCCGTGGTCGGGTCAACCGCCTTCGCGCCAGCGTGGATCAGCATGAGCACTGGGGATAGTCTGGAAAATCAATTTCTCGTCGCCATGCCGCAATTGGCGGGAAGCTATTTCGGCAGTTCGGTCACCTATCTGTGGAAGCACGACGACACCGGCGCGGTCGGCCTCGTCGTGAACAAGCCGCTGCAAGCCAGCATCGCCGACATTTTCGAAGAACTGGAAATCGAAAGCGCCGCGGGCGAGAGCCACTTTCGCGAGCGGCATGTACTGGCCGGCGGACCGGTGGAACGCGACAAGGGTTTCATCCTGCATGACGCCGGAGAAAACTGGGAATCCTCGATCAAGATCACGGGCGGGATCACCATCACGACTTCCAGGACTATCCTCCAGGCCATCGCTTCAGGCGAGGGCCCGAACAACTATCTCGTCGCGCTGGGCTGCGCCGGCTGGGCGCCCGGACAACTCGAACAGGAATTGTGCGACAACGTCTGGCTGACGACCCCGGCGAGCAGCGACCTGATCTTTTCCCTGGACTTCGCCGGCAAGCCGAGCGCCGCGGCGGCGCAACTCGGCGTATCGCTGGAAAAGCTCGCGCCCGAGGCGGGCCATTCCTGACAGAACACCCAGAACGCAAAAATGACCCTGAGCTTGTTCCCCGACGATCTGCGTTCCGATTTCTCGGCGCTTGCCTTTGATTTCGGCACCCAGCGCATCGGTGTCGCTTTCGGCCAGAGCGTTACCGGAACCGCCAGCGCGGTCACCGTGCTCAAGGCCCAGGACGGCCAGCCGCGCTGGAACGAAATGGCGCAACTCGTCGAGCAATGGAAGCCCGACGTTTTCCTCGTCGGACTGCCTTACAACATCGACGGCACGGTCAGCGAACTGCTCGGCCGGGCGGAAAAATTCGCCCGGCGCTTGCAGGAACGTTTCGACAAGCCCTGCTATGGCATGGACGAAAGACTTTCGTCACGGGAAGCGATCGAGCGGCTGGTGGAAGCCAACACGGCGAAGACCGTCAAGAAAACCGCCATCGACCATATCGCCGCCCAGATCATTCTCGAGAACTGGTTCAACGAAATTCGCGGCAAGTCCACCTAAGTGGGTAGTGGCTTCGATCCGTCGCCGTCGGCTGGCGGGAGGTTCAGCGGACGCCGTAAATACATCCC
>JANQSV010000293.1 GCA_028279115.1 Pseudomonadales bacterium | reverse complement strand
AGCGTGACGATGTCGAGGTCGTCGGGATACTTCGCGGCCAGTTCGGCCATCTCATCCCGGTAGAGTTCGTCCTGCGCGCGGCGGGTTTCCGGGTCGTAGTCCTCGACGTAGCGGACCTGGATCGCCCGGATCATGTCGGCTTCCTTCGGGCTGGCGTTGTCGATCTTCTCCAGCGCCTTGCGCGCCGCCGCCAGCGCCCGCGGCGCCTCGGCGGTGGTCATGGCGCCGTTGAGATACGAACCCCAGGCCCAGGCTTCGCCCCAGTAGCAGATCGCGCACTCGGGGTCCGCCTGCCAGGATGCGTGGAAAGAACGCACGGCTTCCATCTTGGCAAAGCCGTACATGAGCTGGAATCCCTGGTCGAAATAGCGCTGGGCCAGTTCGTTATCCGAGGAAATGGGGTAGAGGAAGTCGCCCATGGCCTCTTCGAGCAGGGGCATGGGTTCGTTGAACGCGACCGGGTACTCGACGTCCTGGGCGAGAGCGGAAGCCAGGAAAGCCAGACCTGAAAATAGGCAAAGAACAATGAGTAAATTTTTCATGTTTAAACCTTTTCTACTTGATAGCGCAGATTATACATGCCGTCCCTGGCGCAACTTCTGTGGCTTCGCTAACCCACAGTCTCGCCATCCATGGCGAGCCGTTCGGACCTCAAAAAGCGTTGCTTTTTGTCGGCTGCGCCGACCGGCCCTCACCTCAAGGCATGGTGAACGAAACAGGCGCCGCCGGACCTAACGGAAGGCCAAGGGACACCCATAGAATTGTCAGCGCCAATCCCGCGAGCAGCAGGAATACCGAATACGGCAACATCGCCGCCACCAGGCTGCCGAGGCCGAATTCCTTCTGCCAGCGTTGGGCGAAGACCAGCACCAGCGGGAAGTAGGGCATCAGCGGCGTGATGATATTGGTGGCGCTGTCGCCGACGCGATACGCCGCGGTGCTCATTTCGGGGGAAATGCCCACCAGCATCAGCATCGGAACGAGTACGGGGGCGAGCAGGGCCCACTTGGCGCTCGCCGAGCCGATGAACAGGTTGAGCACGGCGCCGAAGAGGATGATCGAGGCCATCAGCAGCGTGTCGGGCATGTTCGAGTTTTCCAGCACCGCCGCGCCGTGAATCGCGAAGATCAGGCCGAGGTTCGACCAGTTGAACATCGCGACGAAATGCGCCGCGGCGAAAGAGAGCACGAGATAGTAGGCCATGTCGCCCATGGCGCCTTGCATCATGGCGA
The DNA here is from genome assembly GCA_028279115.1 of Pseudomonadales bacterium. Taxonomy (GTDB): domain Bacteria; phylum Pseudomonadota; class Gammaproteobacteria; order Pseudomonadales; family Pseudohongiellaceae; genus UBA9145. The sequence goes on along the minus strand of JANQSV010000293.1, from coordinate 2,551 downwards.
CCAGGTCGCGGTGGTTCTTGACGGTTCCCGCGGCCGTGCCGTAAGCCCAGCCCGCCGCCAGGAAGATGACGAAAAAGCCGGCGACGAGAGACTGGAAGAGAGGATTCAGGCGGGCTTCGGGGGGCGCGGACTCGTCGATCAGCGGCGTGCCGGGGCCGATGCAGAGAAACACCCAGAGCGCGACCACGCCGAGGATGGCCCAGCCGGCGCGTTTCAGGCCCGCGCGTTCGATGTCGCTGATGCCGGTGTCCGGGTCCTTGATGATGCCCGCGCTGCTGCTTTCCACGGAACCGTCGCTCGATTGCGCGAGAGGCACAAGCCGCGGCTCGATGACGCGGTCGGTGATGTACCAGATGACCGGCAGGAATACCAGGGTCATGGCGACGATGAAGAAGGCGTTGCCGGCGATATTGGCGTCCCAGGTCGGCAGGATCGTCTCGGCGGCGGCTTCGGTGATGCCGAACAGTAGCGCGTCGAGTTGCCCCGGCAGCAGATTGGCCGAAAAGCCGCCGGAAACGCCGGCGAATGCGGCGGCGATGCCGGCGATGGGATGTCTGCCGGCGGCGGCGAAGATTACCCCGGCAAGCGGGATCAGCACGACGTAGGCGGCATCCGCGGCGAGATTGCCGAGCATGCCGACGAGGGCCACCGCGGGAGTCAGCAGCAATTTGGGTACATTGCTCACCGCCGCGCTCATGGCCGAGCCGAGCAGGCCCGAGCGTTCGGCGACGCCGGCGCCGAGCATGACGACCAGCACGTAGCCCAGCGGATGGAAACTCGTGAAGGTCACCGGCATTTCGACCAGCAGGCGCCTGATGTTATCCGCCGACAGCAGGCTTTCGGCCTGGATCACCACGGCGTTGCCGGCCGCGTCGACCTGGGTCGGATGCAAGGCGAAGGTGCCCATGGCGGCGGCGATCACGCTGATGGCGATGACGGCCAGGATGCAATACAGGAAGATGACGACCGGGTCGGGCAGGCGATTGCCGCCGCGTTCGATCCAGCCGAGAATGCCGCCGGTCCTGTTGCTGTCGGTAATGGAATCAGTCGTCATGGTTCGCTCCTTTGGGAATTCCCGGCGTTAACGCAAGATTCGGAAGAATTCCCGCAAGTCGTTGAGATAGAGTTCGGGTTGCTCGAGCGCGGCGAAATGGCCGCCGCGCGGCATTACGGTCCAGTGGCGCAGGTCGTAGGCGGCTTCGGCCCAGGCCCGCGGCGCCATATAGATTTCCGCCGGGAAGATCGCCGCTCCGGTGGGCACGTCGATGTATTCGATGGGCTTTTCCGCTGGCGTGTTGCGATTCTCGTAGTAGATCCGCGTGGATGAGGTGATCGTGCCGGTGAACCAGTAGATCGAGATGTTGGTCAGCAGGTCGTCCTTGGAGAAATGATTGTCGAGATCGCCTTCAGGACCTTGGGGCATGTCGGTCCAGCCGTGAAATTTCTCGACGATCCAGGCCGCGACGCCCGCGGGCGAGTCGGCAAGGCCGTAACCAAGGGTTTGCGGCTTGGTGCCCTGGATCGCCTGGTAACCCGTTTCGTTCTGCATGTAGGCGGCGCGGGCGCCGGTCAGGGCGAGTTCTTCCGGCGTCGCACGGTTGCGTTGTTCCTCGTCTTCCGGTGGTGCGGCGAGAATCATGTTCGAATGCAGGCCGATCAGACGTTCCGGATAGTGATTGGCCAGGTGCCGGTTGATGATCGCGCCCCAGTCGCCGCCGGCGATGGCGTAGGATTCGTAGCCGAGCCGCTCCATCAGGGCGGCAAGCATGTGCGCGATTCTTTCCGGGTTGTAGCCTCGCGCTTCGGGGATGCCGGAAAACCCGAAGCCGGGCAGCGACGGCGCGATGACATGAAAGGCGTCTTCGATTTCGCCGCCATGGGCGGCAGGGTCCACCAGCGGCGGAATGATGTCGAGAAACTCGCTGATTGAACCGGGCCAGCCATGCACGATCATCAGCGGAATCGCGTCCGGATTGTCCGAGCGCTGGTGGATGAAATGCATGTTCACGTCGTCGATTTCGGTCGTGAACTGGTCGAAGGCGTTGATCCGCGCCTCTTGCGCGCGCCAGTCGAATTCATTCATCCAGTACGTCAGCAACTTTTCCAGGTAGCCGCGTTCGGTGCCGTATTCCCAGGAAGTGCCGGGAATCTGGTCGGGCAAGCGCGTATTGGCAAGACGATTCCGCAAATCATCGAGTTCGGCCTGTGGGACACCCACTTGAAAAGGAACAATCGGCATTTCATTCACCTCGTTCGCCGCCTGGGGCGCCTGGCCAGAAACCAGTGCAAGAAGAGCTGTAACGGTCAGCAGGCGGGTCGTGCGTTCCACGGGTTTAAAAAGACTTACGAATTTCATTACTTGCTCTCCATCTTTTTCAAGGCGGCGGCTATCAATTTCAAAGCCTGATCGATTTCATCGCGGCTGACATTCAGCGGCGGCAGCAGGCGGATGCTGTTGTTGCCGCCCTTGACCACGAGCAGTCCTTCCTCGCGCAATTGCGCGATAAAACGGCCCGCATCGACATGCAGGAAGACGCCGATCATCAGGCCG
>JANQSV010000175.1 GCA_028279115.1 Pseudomonadales bacterium | reverse complement strand
CAGGATGTCAGCGTCCCGCAACTGAAGTTCCTGGCGGCATTGGGTGGCGACAGGCACAATAGTCTTTTCTTCGCCGGCGATCTGGGCCAACGAATTTTCCAGACGCCGTTTTCATGGAAGTCGCTTGGAGTTGAGGTCAGGGGCCGCTCCCAGACACTGCGAATCAACTACAGAACGTCCCATCAGATAAGAATGCAGGCGGACCGATTGCTAGGCCCCGAGGTCGTCGACGTTGGCGGGAACGTGGAAGATCGCAAAGGAACGGTTTCGGTGTTCAACGGCCCTGGGCCGGAAATCTGTGTGCTCGAATCGAATGCGGAAGAGTCGGATCTGGTTGCCTTGTGGCTGGCGAACCGGCTCGAAGAAGGGATCGCACCGCATGAGATCGGAGTCTTCGTGCGGTCCACGAACCAACTTGAACGCGCGGTCGACGCCGTTCGCCAAAGTGGAACGGAATACAAAGTGCTTGACGAGTTAGTCGAATCTTCCCCTGGCAAGGTCTCGATAAGCACCATGCACTTAGCCAAGGGCCTGGAATTTCGCGCAGTAGCAGTGATGGCCTGCGACGACGAAGTGATCCCGCTACAGGACCGAATCGAGAATGTGGCCGACGACGCCGATCTGGAAGAGGTCTACAACACCGAACGCCATTTGCTATACGTCGCCTGCACCCGAGCAAGGGACCGCCTGCTGATAACCGGCGTCGACCCTGTATCCGAGTTCCTGGATGACTTGGAAGGTGACTGAATATATAACAAATTCATTGACAACTAATCTGTTGGATCCGGAACCGCGCTTTGCTCAATCTCTGATGGCTGCGGGTTTGATTGGCCGGCCTCAAGATCGGGTTCTCCCGCCGGCGCGGGGGCGGCCGCGACCTGAAGCGCGTATGCGCCGATGCTCAACGCGAGAGCGAGCAGGCCACCTAGCAACCAGACTTTCGTTGACTCGATCCGGCTGTTGGTCTTTTCAAACATTATGACCATGTCCTTGCTGAGCCGTTCCTCCACCATCGCCAGATCCTGCCTGGTTGCGAGGGGCTTGATCGCGTCGGCGAGTTCCTGCTTGGTTGCGAAGGGTTTGATCGCATCGGCGAGTTCCTGCCTGGTTGCGAGGGGTTTGATCGCGTCGGCGAGTTCCTGCCTGGTTGCGAGAGGCTCGATGGCCGTCGCCAAGTCCTTCTTGGTGGCAAGAGGCTCGATAGCGGCGGCAAGGGTCCTGGAGATGGTTTCTGCCTGTGGACGGGTCATGCCTTTCTCTTCAAGCTGATGGGTCACGTCCAATATATCTTGCGTTTGCATGTCAACTCCAGTTTTCGGCAAAAAAAATCGGAGACCGCCCGCGCGGCCCTCCCTGCGTTCGTCCATTAAAGAGTAGTAGGTTCCCAGTGCAGTGCTGGATTTCGGAACAAAAAGGATTCCCGTCGTCATTCCCCCCCCGGGCGAAATCCATTTGCTTCCAGCCGGGCGCTCATGTAACATCCGCGCTCCCTTGGAATAGCGTGATTCGAACGAGCGATGAAGACCTATAGCGCACGGCCCGGCGAAGTTTCCCGCAACTGGCTTTTGATGGATGCCGAAGGCCAGACCCTGGGCCATATGGCTAGCGCGATCGCGACGCGCCTGCGCGGCAAGCACAAGGCGGAGTATACGCCGCATGTCGACACCGGCGACTTCGTCGTGGTCATCAATGCGGACAAGGTTCGAGTCACAGGCAAGAAGGCCACCGGCAAGATTTATCATTCCCATTCGGGCTATCCGGGCGGGTTGAAATCGCTCTCCTTCGAGCAGATGATTGCAAAATCGCCGGAGCGAGTCGTGCGTCTGGCGGTGCGGGGCATGATGCCGCGCAACCGGCTCGGACGGGCCATGTTGAAGAAACTGAAAGTCTACGCCGGCGGCGAACATCCGCACTCGGCGCAGCAACCGCAAACCCTGGAACTGTAAGCGCGAGACGAAATGCAAACCGAACAGTTTTACGGCACCGGCCGCCGCAAGACCTCCACCGCGAGGGTGTACCTGACCCGCGGCAACGGCAACATCGTGATCAACCGGCGTCCGCTGGAGAATTATTTCGGCCGCGAGGTGGCGCGCATGATCGTGCGCCAGCCGCTTGAGGTCGTCGATATGAACGAGCGCTTCGACATCAGGGTTACCGTGTGCGGCGGCGGCAGTTTCGGCCAGGCCGGGGCAATCCGGCACGGCATTACCCGGGCGCTGATCGACTACGACAGCGAACTCAAGCAGACCTTGCGCAAGGCCGGATTCGTATCCCGCGACGCGCGCGAAGTCGAGCGCAAGAAGGTCGGTCTGCGCAAGGCGCGCAAGCGGCCGCAGTATTCCAAGCGCTGAGAATTTTTTCTTTCAATTCAGTAGCCTGGCTTGAAGCGGGCGGATACTCGCTTGATATTTTTCAGCGGATTCATTAGCATCCGCCCGGTTTGCGGGTGTGCGAATACCGACGAGATTCTGCGACTCCGCTTCGCTTCGCGCAGAATGACGTAGGGGGAGAGCTTCGCTCCGCGCAGAATGACACGTGGTTTCTGATCAAGGGTTTTTGCGAAGGTGACTGACGACAGTTCGAAGACCGCGCGCAGGCGCTTTCTGGTAGGTACTTCATTGGGCTTGGGAACGGTCGGCGTAGCCGGCGCGGCCGTTCCCTTCATCGGATCCTGGAATCCGAGCGCGGAAGCAAGGGCGGCCGGGGCGCCCGTCCGCATCGACATCGGCAATCTGCTCGAGGGCGAGTTGCTCGGTCCGATCCCCGCCTGGCGCGGTCGGCCCATCTTCGTGGTGCGGCGCAGCCCCGAGGCCCTTGAAGCCCTGAACCGCGATCCGGACCGACTCGCCGATCCCGATTCGGAAGAGCCCGAGCAGCCGGAATACGCGCAGAACGAGTTCCGTTCGCGCACTCCGGAGTTAATGGTGCTCGTCGGCCTTTGTCCACATCTGTTCTGTTCGCCGACTCCGCATATCGAGCTGCGGCCCCAGCCTTTCGACGCCGAATGGAACGGCGGTTTCTTCTGCCCCTGTCACGGATCCCGCTTCGACCTCGCGGGCCGGGTATATAGCGGCTCGCCGGCCTCCCGCAACATGGAAGTGCCGCCGTATTCGTTCGAGGACGACAACATTCTGGTGATCGGCATCGACGAGGAGAACGCGGCATGAGCGGGCAAGCGCAAGAGCAGGCGCAAGCGGCGAAGCCGGGCGGTCGGCTGCAATCCGCCTTGATCGCCGGAGTCGACTGGGTCGACGCCAGATTGCCCGTCGTCAACGCCTGGGAAAAGCATATGTCCAAGTACTATGCTCCGGCGAATTTCAATTTCTGGTATTTTTTCGGCGTACTTTCCCTGCTCGTGCTCGTGATCCAGATTCTTTCGGGCATCTGGCTGACGATGAACTATACCGCCAGCGCCGAGGGGGCGTTCGCCTCTATCGAATACATCATGCGCGATGTCGAATGGGGCTGGCTCTTGCGGTACGTCCATTCGACGGGCGCCTCGGCCTTCTTTTTCGTGGTCTACGTGCACATGTTCCGCGGGCTGATGTACGGTTCCTACCAGCGGCCGCGCGAACTCATCTGGGTCTTCGGCATGGCCATCTACCTGATCCTGGTGATGGAAGGCTTCCTCGGCTATGTGCTGCCCTGGGGTCAGATGTCGTATTGGGGCGCCAACGTCATCGTCTCGCTGCTCGGCTCCATTCCCATCATCGGCGAGGATCTGCTGATCTGGGTGCGCGGCGACTATCTGATCTCGGGCGCCACGCTCAACCGTTTCTTCGCCTTGCACGTGGTGGCGCTGCCGCTGGTGTTGATCGCCCTGGTGGTGCTGCACATCCTGGCCCTGCACGAAGTAGGCTCGAACAATCCCGACGGCATCGAGATCAAGCAGAACAAGGGTCCGGACGGCGTTCCCGTGGACAGCGTTCCATTCCATCCCTATTACACGATCTTCCACGATCTCGGCGGCGTGGTGCTGTTCCTGATCGCGTTTTTCGCGATCGTCTTCTTCGCGCCCGAAATGGGCGGCTACTTCCTCGAAATCGCCAACTTCCAGGAAGCCGACTCCTTGCGTACGCCGGAGCATGTGCCGCCGGTGTGGTATTACACGCCCTTCTATTCGATGTTGCGCGCGGTGACGGTGCCGCTGTTCGGCATCGACTCGAATTTCTGGGGCCTGCTGACCATGTTCAGCGCCATCGCGATCATGTTCTTCCTGCCCTGGCTCGACCGCAGTCCGGTGCGCTCGATGCGCTACAAGGGCTGGTACAGCCGCATTGCCTTGTTGCTGTTCGTGGTCAGTTTCTTCATCCTCGGCGTGCTTGGCGTCCAGACCGTGAGCCCGGCCAAGGTCTGGCTGGCGCGAATCATGACGGTGGTCTACTTCCTCTATTTCATTCTGATGCCCTGGTATACGCGAATCGAGAAGACCTCGCAGCCGCCGGAGCGCCTGACCGGGCGCTGGATCAGCACCCCGCAACTGATCGGCGGCATCGTGCTGATCGCCTTGCTCGTGGTGCTGCCGTTGATGCTCGTTTCGGAGCGGGCGGAAGCCGCGGAAGCCGGCAATCTCGAACTCGATCACGTCGAGACCGACTTCATGGACAAGGATTCGCTGCAACGCGGCTTCAATTACTACATGAACTATTGCGTCTCCTGCCACGCGCTCGGCTATGCGCGCTATGAACGCACCGCCGACGATCTGGAGATTCCCCACGAACTCGTGCTCGAAAACCTGATCTTCGACGACTCGCTGATCGGCGACCTGATCGGGAATTCGATGTCCGAGGACGATGCCAACGTGTGGTTCGGCGTGGCGCCGCCGGATCTGACGCTGATTTCGAGAGTGCGCGGCCCCGACTGGCTGTACACCTATCTACGCTCCTTCTACAACGATCCGGCGCGGCCTTTCGGAACAAACAACAGCATCTTTCCCAACGTGGGCATGCCGAATGTGCTATACGAATTGCAAGGCGACGTGATCTGCGACGATCATGGCGCGAACGATCCCACCCAATGCGACCTCAGCCTCGTTGAAGGCTCCGGCAGCATGAGCGAAGCCGAATTCGACGCCATGGTCGGGGACATGGTCAATTTCCTGCATTACATCGGCGAGCCGATCCGTCACCGGCGCCAGCAGATCGGCGTCTGGGTATTGCTCTTCCTGGGACTGCTTTACCTCTCCATCGCCCTCATGAGCCGCGAATTCCGCAAGGACTATCACTGACGGACGCCGGTCGTCCGCAATCGGGAAAAAAAATGGGAGTTATCGCGAAACGGTCGTCAATGACCTTTTATTCGGACCCGGTCAGCCACTACAGCCATCGCGTACGCATCGTTCTCGCCGAAAAACAGGTTACCGTCGACCTGTTCGACGTCGATTCGGAAAATCTGCCCGAAGACCTGGTGGACCTGAATCCCTACAACAGCCTGCCGACCCTCGTCGACCGCGACCTCGTGCTTTATGAAGCCGACATCATCATGGAATATCTCGATGAACGCTTCCCGCACCCGCCCCTGTTTCCTGTTTATCCGGTCGCCCGCGCGCAAAGCCGGCTTTGGATGTATCGCGTCCGGCGCGAATGGTGCTCGCTCGTCGACCCCCTGCTCGCGAGCGAGGGAACCGATGCCGAACTCGAGGACATTCGCGGGAAATTGCGCGACAGCCTGATCGCCACGGCGCCGATATTCGGCGAAAAACCCTTCTTCATGAGCGACGAATTCACCATCGTCGATTGCTGTGTCACGCCGATCCTCTGGCGCCTGCCGGTGATGGGAATCGAATTGCCGGATACCCGCGCCACCAAACCGCTGCTTGAATATCGCGACCGCTTGTTCAATCGCGATTCGGTAAAGGCCAGTCTCTCGGAACTCGAACGCGAAATGACCATCTGATCCGTCGGCGGTAGCAGAGATTCTGCGACTACGCTTCGCTCCGCGCAAAATGAAATGACGGTGAGGGAACTGTCATCCTGCGCGAAGTGATTCGGGGCATCCATGCCCCTCACCCGTTGGGCGGTGCTTGGCACCGTCCAAAATGGCAATCCTACCATTTTGTCGCAGGATCTCGTCGGCTCAGTTCAGATATTCGAATACTTTGACTACCCGGGTCACGCCATTGACGTCGCTGATCAGGGCGGCCACCTCGTCTCCCTGTTCCCTGCTGAGCACTCCCATCAGGTAAACCGTGCCGTTCTCGGTGACTATGCGGATATCGGCGTCCACATCAAGGTCGCCGTTAAACAGCGTGGCCCGCGCCCTGGTGGAAATCGAGGCGTCGTTGACGCGGGCGAGAAAGCCGGTGTTGCCGGTGATTTCGAGTTCGTCGTGAATGCGCCGGATTTGCGCGCTTGCCTCGCTGGCGATTTCCACCGCGCGCTGTTTCAGCTCCGGCGACGGAACCTGGCCGACGAGCAGCACCACGCCGTTATGGGCGGTGACGCCTATATTGGCCGCGTCCAATGTGGCTTCCTGGGCCGCGAGATTGGTGCGGATGCGGGCTTCGATGGATTCGTCGGTAATCCTGGCGCCAAGCGTACGCTGGGTGACATCTTCCGTGATGCCTTCTTCGCTGCGGGTTCCCGCCAGAAACGGCGCGCACGACGCCGCCAGCAGCAGCGGAATAAAGATCGAGAGTCTGATTTTCATGCGTCTTCTCCTCCGAAAATCGCGGTGTCGATGAAGTCGCAAAGACAATGAATGACGACCAGATGCACTTCCTGGATTCTGGCCGTGCGTTCGGACGGCACGCGCACTTCGACGTCTTTGGCGCCGAGATTCGCCGCCATGCGACCACCGTCCCTGCCGGTCAGCGCAACCACGATCATGTCGCGTTCATGGGCGGCGCGGATGGCCTGCACGACATTGCCGGAGTTGCCGCTGGTCGAGATCGCCAGCAACACGTCGCCCTGTTGACCGAGCGCGAGCACCTGCTTGGCGAAGATCTCGTCGTAGTCGTAATCGTTGGCGATGGCGGTAATCGTGGAACTGTCCGTGGTAAGAGCGATGGCGGGCATGCCGGGCCGTTCCCGCTCGAAGCGGTTGAGCAGTTCGGCGGAGAAATGCTGAGCGTCGCCGGCCGAGCCGCCGTTGCCGCAACACAGAATCTTCCGGCCGTTCAGCAGGCTTTCGACCATGACCGCGCCCGCGTTCTGGATCGAGTGCGGCAATTCCCCGGCGGACCGCTCCTTGACGGCGATGCTGTCGAGAAAATGCTGGGTAATGCGTGAAGTCAGGTCCATAGATGCAATTCCACTCCGGCTGCAATTTGTATCGGCTGCGACACCGGGATATTTTAGTCGGTGTCAGGCGCTAAAAGGCGTCGCGAACCCATTCGAGCCGATCTTCTCCCGCCGGACCGCCGCCGGTGATCGCGACCACGTCGAAGCGGCAGCACTTGTGCTGCCAGTTCCTCGATTGCAGAAACCAGGCCGCCGCCAGACGCAGTTTTCGCTGCTTGGCCGGCCCCACGGTTTCAAGCGCGCCGCCATAGCGGTCGCTCTTGCGATAGCGCACTTCGACAAAGATCACGTATCCCCGCCGGTCGCGCATGATCAGGTCGATCTCGCCGACCCGGCAGTTGAAATTGCTTTGCACCAGCGCCAGGCCGTGACCGCCCAGATAACGCAGGGCCCGCTGTTCCTGCAAGCTTCCCAGTTTACGGCGGTCTATCGGGCGTCCTGCCATTGCGGTGACTCCCTCAAACGCCGGGTTCGGCGAGAGGCGCCGCGACGCCGTTCTCGAAGCGCCCCGGCGTGAGCCGGCGATGAATGCGCCGGGTTTCTTCCATGCGCAACTCGCCGGTGGCGCCGCGCAGGCTGGTAACCTGCCGCCTGAGAAACTGTTGCAGCCGCGGGTAAAGGCGGAAGCTGTCGATGCCCATGGCCTGCAATCTGCGCTCGGTTCCGCCGCTGGCGAGAGGAACGTCGGGATCGAGCCACATCAACGGCGCATCGGCGAAAATGACGCCTTCAAGGTCCCGATTCAAATCCGGATTGTCGGAGCCGTCGTAGATCGACGGCAAAGCGAATACCGGCAGATCATCGGCGAAATAGAAATCGAGCGCGGGT
>JANQSV010000160.1 GCA_028279115.1 Pseudomonadales bacterium | reverse complement strand
GCCACGCGCTTTCTGGCCGACCCGGAAGTCGATCTGCTCGCGGTAAGACGCGAACGGGCGGTCGTGGAAGTCGAGCCCGGCGAAGAGGAAGAAGAGGGCGCCACGGTGGCCGGAACGTATCTGACGGAAGAGGAGCAGTTCAGGCAAAGAACCATCGCGCTGGAAGACAGTCCATACCCGGTCTCCGGCGTGATGGCGAGAGCGGACGTGCATCCGGAACATTGGCTCGGCGCGGGTGTCGCCCCGGTTCTCAACGTTCTGATCCGCGGTTCGGAAATCTACACGCCCATCCGCATCGACGACGGCGTCAACGTGGCGCGATTCCAGGGGCCCGATGAATTGCTGGCGAGCGGCTATCTTTGGGAGGAAAACCGGCGGCAACTGGCATACAAGCCGTTTGCGCTGTCCCAGCCCCGCGGCGCCGGCCAGGTGATCGCGTTCACCCAGGATCCAACGGTGCGCGCCTACCTGGACGGCCTCAACGTGATACTCGTGAACGCGATATTCAGGGGCTCGGCCCATGCCAGGCCGGTGCGATGAATTTGCCGTAGCAGTCGGCTGTCCATCATTCATTCATTCATTCATTCATTCATTGCGGCGCGGCGTTCGCGCAAGCGCCGGCCGCGGGCGCCGATGACGATCAAACCGTTGAAGAAGCCGCGCGGCGCAATCCTCGATTCTCGGCGAGGCCATCTGGCGGGCCGGTGGTCGGCTGGGCCCCGTTCTCGCCGTCGCTGACCGCGCCGGACGCAGAACCGGAACTGCTGTTCGCCATCGACCGCTACGACGCCGGCAATGTCGTCGCCGCGTGTATCTCCCGAGCCTGCATCGACGGCAACGAGGATCCGCGTCTGGTGGGATTCTATTTCGTCGGCGACGCGCCGCGGATCTATTACATCGACGAAGAAGCCAAACTCCCGCAACGTTCGATAGACGCCGCGCTTCCCGAGGGCAACTTCAATTCGATCCACGACCGCGCCGCCGATGACAGGTTCATCGTCATCCATTCGACCGGATCGAGAGAGCCCGGTCGATACTATCTGCTGACCGGCAAGCGGCAATTGCGACTGATCGGCCGCGCCACGGCAGTCGAACCGGAACAGATCGGCGACAGTCCGGTGGTCTGGTGCGAAGCCCGGGACGGCATGTTGCTCAACGCGGTGCCGACCTTGCGGCGACTCACATTGCGCGTTTAATCGCCAAGTTTTCGAACCGCCATCAATACCGCGAATGCGCAGCAGAACGGCGCCAGGCGTTCGAGAATCTCGCCCGGCGTGTCGGGCATCAGATAGAACAGCACCGACAGCAGAAATCCGGTCAGGATCGATAGCAGGATCGCCGCCGGCGCCGCTTCGTATCCCGCCAGGCGCAGGAATACCAGCGGCCCGAACGCCGAACCCAAGGCAATCCAGGCGAAAAGCACTCGATTGAAGATGCTTTCGGGCAGATAGAGCGCGACCGCGACGGCGGCCGCCACGAGCAGAACGATCACGATTCGCGAAACCCGCAGCAGCGAAGCTCGCCCCAGATGGCCCAAGCCCAGATCGTGGGCAATGACGCCGGCGGCCACGAGCAACTGGCTGTCGGCCGTGGACATGATCGCCGAGAGCACCGCGGCGAGCAGCGCCGCGCCGATGATCGGCGGCAGCAATTCTTCGTTCATGTTGAAGAATACAGTCTCGGGATCGCCAAGTTCAGGTAGGAGGATGCGGCCGGCCAGACCGAGCAGGACCATGCCGAGATAGACCACCAGGTACCAGAACGCGACGATCCAGCGAGCCTGGAGCAGCGCCCGTTCGTCGCGCAGCGCCATGAAACGCACGAGCAGATGAGGCTGGCCGTATGTGCCGATGCCGATACTGAGGCCGCCGACGACTACGCCCGCCGCAAACCAGAATCCGCCGCCGGCGACGAAGCTCACTTGCTCCGGGCTGCTGACTGCATGCAGCCCTTCAACCAGGCCGGACATTCCCCCGACCGAGATCATCGCCGCCGCGGGCAGCAACAAGGCGGTGATTGCCATCAGGATCCCCTGCAAGGTGTCGGTGACGCTCACCGCCCAGAAGCCGCCGAGAAAGGTGTAGATCATGATGACGAGAGCGCCGATGGCGATGCCGGCGGGCAATGACATGTCAAAGGTCGAGGAAAACATGTTGCCCGCGCCCTGGAATTGCGCGGCGACGTAGAACACGAAACAGAAAATGACGACCAGAGAGGAGAGATAGACGATGGCGCGGCGGGCGCCGCCTTCGGCGCCGTGGGCGAGGAAGTCTGTCAGGGTCATGTGGTCGTGGGCGCGGCTGTATTGCATCAGCCGCGGCGCGATCCACCACCAGGCCACGAACATGCCGCTGATCGAGCCGGCGGCGACCCAGATCGCCGAGACTCCCGCTGCGTAGGCGATTCCGCTCAGCCCGAGCAGGGTCCACGCCGAGGAAGCGCTCGACGCGTAGCTGACTCCCGCCACCACCGGACCGAGCTGGCGGCCGGCCAGGAAG
>JANQSV010000158.1 GCA_028279115.1 Pseudomonadales bacterium | reverse complement strand
CACATGACGACGATGGTTGCGAGGATCGACAGCACGACCTGGGCGACGATGGAAACGACGAAATAGCCGATGCCGAACCCGCGCTCGTTCTTGAATACGACGCGGTCGACGGTGTGACCGATAATTCTCGACAGGAAGATCACGAAGGTGTTCAACACGCCTTGCAGCAGGCCCATGGTTACCATGTCGCCGTTGGCGACATGGGCGACCTCGTGAGCGAGTACGGCCTCGGCTTCGTCCGGGGTCATCTGGCGCAGCAGGCCGCTGCTGACCGCCACCAGCGCGTTGTTGCGCCGCATGCCGGTGGCGAAGGCATTGACGACATCGGAAGGGAAAATACCCACTTCCGGCATGCCGATGCCGGCGCGTTGCGCCTGACGCTCGACGGTTTGCAACAGCCAGCGTTCCTGCTGGGTCGATGGCGTCTTGACGACCTGCACGCGCATGGACCGCTTGGCCATCCACTTCGACAAGGCCAGTGAAATGAAGGCGCCGCCGAATCCGAACGCGGCGGAGAACACGAGCAACGCGTTCATATCGAGTCCGGTACCACTCGACAGCAGCATCTGTTCGATGCCGAACACGCGAAATGTGACGCTGATCAACAGCAATATCGAGAAATTGGTCAACAGGAACAACAAGATACGCATGATTTACCTCTACGTGGTTTGCAACGTCAGAATCCGAGCACTTGATAGTTGCCGTCGAGAATCAGGCGCACGGAGACGTATACGCCGAACATCGGGATCGCGACCCAGACGAAGTTCAGGCTGAAAACATATAGCCACATGTCGAACGGGTGGATCGATTCGTGGCGGCCGGCTGCGCGGAAACTGAACCAGTATAGCGAACTGTTGTAGACCCATTGCCAGAACAGCATTGCGCCGATAATGCCCGCAGCGACGGCGGGCAGGAAGTTCACGGTATAGGCGGCATACAGAATCAATGTCGGAATCCAGCTCGTGAAACCGTTGGCGACGTCCACGTTGAAGGCGTAGGAGCCGCGATCCTTGTAAGCGTCGTCGTAATGACAATAGGACGCCCAGACATCCACCCAGAAAGCCGGCGACAGGATTTTACCAGGCGGGACTTTCGAGCCGAGAAAAGCCATTGCCGGCGAAACTCCGGTTTCCCGGTGCAGATTTTGCCAATGTTCGGCCCGCTGATCGATACGACCATGCGCCAGGTAGAGACTGGCTTCCCAGAAACAGATCAGCAGATTGGTCGAGAAGAACACGGCGAAGACGAAATAGATCAGGCCCAGATGGCCGTATAGGCCGTAGCGAACGGCCATGCCGAGGGCGGTCAGCGCCACGATCACGAGCGCCGCGAACGGCAGCGCCGGAATTCCCGTGTTGCCGCCCTGTTGTTTCGTATCGCTATTCAATGTTCTGGACCTGTTCTCTGATTTGTTCGATGAGCACTTTCAGATCGAGCGCATTGCGGGTGGTCTTTATCGCCGCGGATTTCGAACAGATGGTATTGGCTTCGCGCATCAGTTCCTGCATCAGAAAATCGAGCGGTTTGCCCGCCGGTTCGCCGGCGCCCATCAGCCGCTCAATCTCGTTTACGTGGGCGTTGAGCCGGTCGAGTTCTTCGGCGATATCGGCCTTGCTCACGAGCAAGGCGACTTCCTGCTCCACTCGCTCCGGTTCGAGACTGAGTTGCAACTCGGCGATGTTGCCGACCAGCGTCTGGCGCTGACCGGCGAGAATTTCCGGCAATGAGGCGCGCACTTCGTTCAAGATCTCCCGAATCGAGGCGACCCGCTCGCGGACTACGGCTTCGATTTCGCTTCCTTCCCGGGCGCGTCCGGCGAGAAACTCATCGAGCGCCCCGTTGAACAGCGATATGGCTTCCTGTTCCAGATCGCCGTCGTCCGTCGCTTCGGTCTCGATGACCCCGGGCCAACGCAGAATATCAAGGCTGGAGGGCAGGCGCGAGTCGCCGAAAGAGTCGTGAATCTTTTCGCTGGCCGCGGCCAGACTTTTCAGCAGCCGGGAATTCAGATGCAATTCGCCGAACAAGGCTTCGGATTCCCGAAACCGCAACGTGCAATCGACCTTGCCCCGTTTTACGCGGCCGCGGACGGTCTTGCGAATCGTGGTCTCAAGATTGCGGAAGGCCTCCGGCAGACGAATCGAAGTCTCCAGATAGCGATGATTGACCGAACGGATCTCCCAGATCAGCGTTCCTCGTTCGAGTTCGACCTGTTTGCGGCAGAACGCCGTCATGCTCAACATTGCTTGTTCCTCGTCGCACAGGTCAATTCTAGCGCACTGGCGGGCCGCGCGTTATCTCAAGGAGTGGGTGTCCCCTCCCGACGCCTCCCGATCTCCTCCCGATCTTCACGGAGTGGGTGTCCCCTCCCGGATCCCTCTCCCGGATCTCCCGGTCCTGGGTCGCAAATGCCTGCTGCTTACAGGATAATGCACGCACTCAGGCTGAGTCGGCATTGCGCGAGGTACGCGGAAAGCTCGGCGCCGGCGGAGTAGCGGTTTATCAAATGCAAGACTTTCAGCGCCGGTTTCTCGAATACGTCATCGACCAGGAAATATTGTGCTTCGGCAATTTCACGCTGAAGTCCGGTCGTGTCAGCCCGTATTTCTTCAACGCCGGCTTGTTCAATA
Source organism: Pseudomonadales bacterium (assembly GCA_028279115.1). GTDB lineage: Bacteria > Pseudomonadota > Gammaproteobacteria > Pseudomonadales > Pseudohongiellaceae > UBA9145. The sequence continues at coordinate 47 of JANQSV010000158.1, read as the reverse complement.
CCGGCGCCCGGCTCTCCTTCCTGGCCGGCAGTTACGCGCAAGCCATC
>JANQSV010000157.1 GCA_028279115.1 Pseudomonadales bacterium | reverse complement strand
CAGCCGGAGATCAGTCTTTCGGAGCTGGCGGGCAAGGTGGTCTATATCGATTTCTGGGCTTCCTGGTGCGCTCCCTGCCTTACCTCATTGCCGTTGTACAACGATTTGTATCATCGCTATCGGGACCAGGGCCTGGAGGTGATCGGCATCACCGTGGACGATCCGATCGAGGACGGACTGGAATTTCTTGCCGATACCCCACTGGATTTCCCGATTCCCGCCGATCCCGAAGGCGAAGTGATGGACCTCTATACCGTTTTTGGCATGCCCACGTCGTATCTGATCGGCCGCGACGGCGAGGTCAAGCTGGTGCACACGGGTTTTCGCGATGGCGATATCGAGGAGATCGAGGACGCTATCCAGGAAGCGCTGGCAAGCAATCGAAGCGTCTCACCCTAATCGCTCTTGACGTGATCGGTCGTCTTGCTCCCGATGTATGACACCGGAAGCGGCGTGATGTTGTCGCCACTTGAAATCTTGCTGACGCCGCCTTTCTCCACTTCGTCTATGCGGATCACCGATTGAATCGGAATAAAGCTGCGGCGCACACCGGCAAATTCGTTTTTCAGTTTTTCTTCGCTGGGGTCGACAACGACCTGAGTGACCTCGTCGAAGACATAATCCTCGATCTCAATGAATCCGTACAGGTCGCTCTGGAAGACCTGGCGAACGAAAAGTTCATAGACCTTGCCCTTGTTCAGAAAGGTCACCTTGTAGATTTCGGAGGAGGTTGCCATGGGAGTCAAATCCGGGGGAATGTTGCAAGAGTATCGCGAATATCAGGTCGATTCGAGAATTTTCAAGTTATCGGTTCCGCACAATGTGAGTCTCCGTCGGCTGGCGAGAGGTTTGGCGGGCGCGCGAGGCAGGGTGAGACCCGGTCGGCGCAGCCGACAAGAAGCAACGCTTCTTGAGAGCCGAACGGCTCGACAGGATGTCGAGACCGAGGGTAGTCGAAGCCATTAAAGTCTCGCCAAGGATGGCATGCGGTATTCATCAGAACTCCAACACCAATTGCGTATTTACGGCGTCCGCTTAACCTCCCGTCAGCCGGTGGAGACGGATCAAAGTCAATGTTCTCCGGAAGATTACGTTATAATCGCGCCCATATTCATTTTCTCTGCCACCAGATGCAAAGCTTGAACGCGCCGGGCGCCGATGCCGGCACCGGTTCCGTAGAGAATCCGGCGGATTCTCCCGCCCCAACCCGGGTGCACATCAAGACTCACGGCTGCCAGATGAACGAGTATGACTCCTCGCGCATGCTCGATCTGCTGCGCGAGTCGCGCAATGCCGTATTCGTGGACTCGCCGGAACAAGCCGACATCCTGGTGCTCAACACTTGCTCGATTCGTGAAAAGGCTCAGGAAAAGGTGTTTCACCAACTGGGCCGCTGGCGCAACCTGAAAACCGCCAATCCCGGCCTGAAGATTGCCGTGGGCGGTTGCGTCGCGAGCCAGGAAGGCGAAGCCATCAGCGCTCGCGCGCCCTACGTCGACGTGGTTTTCGGCCCTCAGACCTTGCACAAGTTGCCGGAATTGCTTGACGCATCGGGTCGGGGTCCTGCCGTGGTCGACGTCAGTTTTCCGGAAATCGAGAAGTTCGACCGCCTGCCCCAGCCGAGCGCCGCATCCTGCCAGGCCTGGCTCACGATCATGGAAGGCTGCAGCAAGTATTGCAGTTTCTGCGTCGTGCCTTATACCCGCGGCGAGGAAGTCAGCCGGCCCTTCGACGACGTTGTCGCCGAGGCGGTCCATCTGGCCGGCCAAGGCGTCCGCGAAATCAATCTGCTGGGGCAAAACGTCAACGCGTATCGCGGTCTCACCCACGATGGGAAAACCGTTGACCTCGCCTTGCTGATCCAGTACATCGCCAGTATCGACGGCATCGACCGCGTCCGCTTCACGACTTCGCATCCCGCCGAATTCAGGGATTCGCTCGTGTCCGTGTACCGCGAGACGCCCGAATTGGCCGGCCATCTGCATCTGCCCGTGCAAAGCGGCTCCGACCGCGTGCTCGCGGCGATGAAGCGCGGTTATACCGTACTCGAATACAAGTCGCTCGTACGCCGCATCTGCGCGGCGCGGCCCGGAATCAGCCTGTCCTCCGACTTCATCGTCGGTTATCCGGGGGAAACCCAGC
>JANQSV010000142.1 GCA_028279115.1 Pseudomonadales bacterium | reverse complement strand
GCAGGGCGCGGCTGTCGAGCGGCGCGTCGGTCGCCACCACCATCATGATCGAGCCGTCTTCGCGGTCCTGGTCTTGGCCTTCGATCGAGGTCCGGAAGGAATAATTGCCGAGTTCCCGGCCCACGGGGGCGCCGTTGATTTCGAGTATGCCGCCATAGTTGGTCTGTACGAGCACGCCGATGGTGTAGCCGCCGAGATCGGCGGGCAATACGCGCGAACTCGTACCGATGCCGCCTTTCCAGCCAAAGGCCTGAGTGCCGGTTCCCGCGCCGACCGAGCCCTCGGCGACCGGCCCGGATGCGGCGTTGTCGAGCGCCTCGAAAACTTCGTCGCGCCCGACCGGGTCGGCCCACATGTCGTTCACGCGGCTGTCATTGGTTTCGCCGACGATGGGATTCAAGGTGTGTTCGCCCATGCCAGGCTGCTCGTAACTCCATTCCTTGAGCGCGTTGGCGGCGCTCCAGACGCACAAGGTGCAGACGAGCAATACGGGAGTCTCGATTTCGCCGAACTCGCGCACCTGGGTTTCGCCGATCAGCTTGCCGTAGCCGTTGCCGACGTGTATCCACGCTGGAATCGGGTGGGTATAGAGGTTGCCCGGCGCGGGAATGATCGCCGTGACGCCGGTGCGGATGTCGTCGCCGCGGATCACCGTACTCTGGCCGACGCGCACGCCTTCCACGTCGGTGATGGCGTTCAGCGGACCGGGTTCGAAAACGCCGACAATGACGCCGGCTTCCCGCGCCCGCGGTCGCTCGTCCGAGTCCTGGGCCTTGGCAGGTGCTTGCGCGAACAGCGCCAGGCAGCTCAAAAGCGCGAAAACCCGCGGCAAATGCAGTCGAAAGAATCGAAATGAGTTCATGGCTGTTGCTCTCTTGTGCGGCCTGGTCAAGGCGCGCTGATGACGACAGTGTCCAATTCGCCCGAGGCATTGGCAAGGTCGGCGTCGCCCGCAGGATAGTCATTCTACTTGAGGATGTCGGGATACTGGGCATCCGTCGGCGAGCCGGGACTTTCCCGCAGCCTGGTCGCGCGCCGGAATTCCTCGCCGGTGTCCGGGTCGTGGCCGGTAATGTGGTGGAGGCCTTCCTTGAAGCGCTCGCAACCGCTTGTGTCCGTAACAACAACAACGATGTCGGCGATGATCGAACCGGCGACATCGGCGACATCGGCGACATCGGCGACATCGGCGACATCGGCGACATAGGCGACATGGCGGAGTCGCAGAATCTGTGGAGCGAAGCATGCTTCGTCAAGTCGGGGGTGTGCATGTCACCGGGTCTCAAGTATCATCGCTGGAGTCTGCCGGGACGAATCCGGTCGCGGCGTACGGCCGGCTTCACCGGCGCCGAACTTCAAGGAGAAAAGCATGCGCAAATTGAAACTTCACTGGCAGATTCTGATCGCCATCGTGGTGGCGGTGGTCTTGGGATCGATTACCGGTACCGAAATGGGCGTTCTCGGAGTCACCTTCTACGGGATCTACGACTTCCTCGGCACATTGTTCCTCAATGCTTTGCGCATGATCATCGTCCCGCTGATCATGTCCTCGATCATCGTCAGCATCGCCAAGCTCGGCAGCGGTTCAGACCTCGGTCGGCTCGGCGGAAAAACCGTTCTTTACTACGCCACCACGAGCACACTGGCGATCCTGGTGGGACTTTTCTTCGTCAACCTGCTGGCGCCGGGAATACTCGACGGTCAACCCGCCGGCAACGCGCTCAACCTGACCGTCGACAGCGGCGAACTCGCCTCGGCCGTGGCCGCCGTCGAAGGCCGCGGCGGCAGCGACATCGTCAACATCTTCCTGCGCATGGTGCCGACCAATATCGTCAACGCGGCGGCGCAAGGCGAAATGCTCGGGCTGATTTTCTTCAGCCTGGTGTTCGGCTTCTTCATGTCGCGCATTCCGGAAGGGCCCAGGGAAACCATGCTCAGCTTCTGGACCGGCGTTTTCGAAACCATGATGAAGATCACCATGTGGATCATGAGCTTCGCGCCCCTGGGCGTATTCGGCCTGGTGGCGGAAACCGTGGCCTCGACCGGCTTCGGCGCCTTCGAGCCGCTGCTCAAATTCTTCATCACAGTGCTGCTCGCGCTGTCTTTCCATGTATTCGTTACCTTGCCGCTGATGCTGAGGTACCTGGCCAAGGTCAATCCCTTCCTGCACTTCCAGGCGATGGCGCCGGCGATTCTGACGGCGTTCTCCTCGGCCTCGTCTTCCGCCACCTTGCCGCTGACCATACGCTGCACCAAGGAAAACGCGGGGGTTTCAGACCGAGTGACGAGTTTCTGCCTGCCGCTGGGCGCAACGATCAACATGGACGGCACGGCGCTTTATGAATGCGTCGCGGCGATCTTCATCGCCCAGGCCTACGGGCTCGACATGACCTTCGGCACGCAGTTCACCGTGGTGTTGATCGCATTGCTGACTTCGATCGGCGTCGCGGGTATTCCCGCCGCCAGTCTGGTGGCGATCGCGGTGATTCTGACCGCTATCGGCCTGCCGATCGAAGCGATCGGACTACTGCTTGTGACGGACCGTGTGCTCGACATGTTCAGGACTTCGATCAACATATTCTCGGATTCCTGCGGCGCCGTCGTGATCGGCAAGTCCGAGAACGAAACCGGTATCCTGCAAGCCAGGACGTAACGAGAGCAGTATTCCGCCGCGTTCTCGCTTGGCGCGGCAGGAATGCGGACATAAAGGACATAACATGGACAAGCTTGCGATAACCCTCGGCGTCGAGGAGGAATTTTTCCTGGTGGACGCCGCCAGTCGCGATCTGCTGGTGGACCCGGCGAAAGAGATTTTCGCGCAATGCGAGAGGAACGCCGGATCGCACAAGGTGGTCCACGAATTTCTGCGCTCGCAGATCGAAACCAATTCCCGGGTGTGCGATTCGGTCGCCGAGGTGCGTCAGGCCTTGCTCGAAACGCGAGCGCTGGTGGCGGATGCGGCCTCGCGACACGGTGCGAGAGTGGTCGCCGCATCCACCCATCCCTTCGGCCGTTGGGACGAGCAGATGCACACCGCAGAGGACCGTTATCGGCGCTTCGCGGTGATCTTCCAGGAAAGCGTGCGGCGCTTCATTGTCGCAGGCATGCATGTTCATGCCGGTTTCGGAGACGCCGACGATCGCATTCGCGTGATGACGGCGATGCGCCGCTACCTGCCGCTACTGCACGCGCTGTCGACTTCCTCGCCGTTCAGCGGGGGGCGAATGACCGGCTTCAAGTCCTATCGACTGAATCTTATCGGCGCCTTGCCCCGCACCAGCCTGCCGGGAGCGCTTGACTCGCGAGCCGACTACGACAGGTTGCTGGAAAGCTATCGGCAGATGGATTTCGTGCAGGACGGCAGCGAATTGTGGTGGGATATTCGACCGTCGCAACAGTATCCCACCGTGGAGATGCGGATCTGCGACGTTTGCAGCCGCATCGACGAAGCCATGTGCATGGTTGCGTTGTACGCCTGCCTGGCACGCTGGCTGCTGCGTAACAAGGACTCGCTGCCGCCCGAGCCGCCGACCGAAATCATCGCCGAGAACCGCTGGCTGGCCCAGCGTTATGGCGTATTCGCGATCCTCGGTTCCCCGCTGGGCAAGGATCGCAAGGATATCGGCGATATTGCCCAATGGCTGACGGGAGAACTCGCCGAGGATGCCGCGGCGCTGGAATGCGAAGCCGAATTGAACTACGTCGACGAAATCATCAGGAACGGCTCCAGCGCCGATCGGCAGATCGACCTGTACCGACTGCGGCGGCTCGAAGGCGACAGCGAGGAAGAAGCGCTGGCAGCCGTGGTAGACGCACTCATCGAAGAGACTTGCGAGGGGCTCGCGGCGTGAAAGCGGCATGGCGCGGGCAAATTGCGCTCGTTGCCGCGCTGCCGATTTTCGTCTTGCTGCTGGCTTTTGCCTCGGGCGTACTGGCCCAGGTGAGCAGCATTGACGAGATAGAAGCCGAACTGATGCGCCGGGTGCTGCCCGGAGCGAGCAGTTTCGAACCGGCGGAGAGCATCCTGCCGATTTACGCGGGCTATGCCGGGTCCGAGCCCGAACTGGTCGGTTACGCTTTTTTCACGCCGGATCTGCCGCCAGAGGAAATCGGCTACAGCGCACCCATCGACATGCTCGTCGGCATGAACACCGAGGGCACGGTCACCGGACTCGAAATCGTCCATTACACCGAGTCCTACAAGAGCATCCGCGGCGATTTCATCAACACCGAAGGTTTTCCCCAGCAGTTTTCGGGCATGGAAATCAGCGAGGGATTCCGCGTCGGCCGCAACGTCGACGGCATCTCCCGTGCCACGATTACCGCCTGGGCGGTGGCCCGGGGCATCCGCAACGCCGCGCGCAGGGTCTCGCTGATCTCGCCTTTCCGCATCAAGCGCGTACGGCAATGCCTCTATTGCAAGGTCTGCGAGCACTCCTGCCCCACCGGCGCCATCGAGGGCCCGAAGATCGATTTCAAGGAATGCGTGCGCTGCGACGATTGCGAAAGCAAGCTCATCCACCAGGCCGGCCGGTGGAAGAAGTCCGCTCAAGGATCAGGCATCCGGAACTGATCGTGTCGTCGTAAGTCAGTCGTTGCTGGCCTGCATGCGCTCGCGGGCGCGGCCGGCGCTGAGGATGTTGGGAATCGCGTAGTTGCCTTCGTGGCAGGCGTATTCGTACATCTGGTAGTCTTTTTCCAGCGTCAGCGGCATCGAGATCGTCACCGGCGAGGAGAAGGCCTCCGGGTCGGTCATGGTGGCTTCCCAGATGATCGTTCCCTCGCTGACGCGGGTGAAACGCTCGATTACGTGCAATTGATCGGAAGCCGGCACACCCTTGAGGCGGCCGCCGGCGCTGCTGTTGGCGATCATGCCGCGGTCATTGAAGTTCGTCGTCTCGATCACCAGGGTTTCGCCTTCCCAATGCGCCACCGAGTCCCATCCACGGTTGGATCTTCGGGTCGATATGTTCGGTCTTGCTTGGCGGGATGACGCGAACGTCGTGAATCATCTCGTAGACGATTGTGATCGTGTCGGGCGTCTGGATGATGCGATAGGCATTGTTGTAGCCCGCCGGGAGCATCGAACCGGGGACGCCGCGGGTGATGCAGCGGTCCCAGACGGTGTGGTAGATGTAATGGTTCTCGACGTTGGCGAAATAGAAATCGCGTTCGGCGAGGGCGCTTTCGAGAATCGGCGCGCGTCCGTTCGGCGGGTCGACGATCATCGAAGTCTGGCCGGTGGAAAGCACGGTGTCGCCCGAATCGAGCCAGACCTGGTTGTAACCGCCGACATTGCCGCCGGCGCGGACGACGATATTGTTGTCGGCCTCGAGCGCTCGGCGATGCCGATTTCCATGGCCTCGATTTCCTCGGGCGTGAGGAAATCGCGGTCGGCCAATGAAGTTGGACGTTCTATCGGCGTGATCGTGTCGTTTGTCCAGACGCCTTGCAGGTCGGGCTGCCCGTCGGGCGTGCGGCCGTTGACCCAGCCGTCGTCCGATTGCGCGAGCGATTGTGAGAGCAATGCGCCGCTGGCGAAGCTCGCAAGGCAGGCCGCCGCTGTCAGTTTGCGGAGATCGATCTTCATTTCCGCCCCCCTCCGCCTGACGCATTTTTTCGTGCGGTGCATGCCATCCCTGGCGCGGGCGTATTGGATGCTGTCACCTACGGTCCCGACTTCCATGTCGAGCCGTTCGGACCTTAAAAAGCGAAGCTTTTTGTCTACTGCTCAGACTGATCCTCATCTTCGAACAGCCAGGAGATGTCGTTCGCGTCCGGGTCGAGCAATACGGTCTGCTCGCGGCGCAACTGCTCAGCCGCCCGCGCGGATTCCAGCACATCCCGGGGCAGGTCGCGGCCAACCACGATGCCGCGCCGCTCGACAGGCGCGTAATAGATGCGGGCGTTGGCCATTTCATCGGTTGTCGCCGGCCCATACACCACTTCCGCGGTCGGGTCGGGGTTGAAGCGATTGCTTTCCGAGTTGTCGAACCACCAGGACATGTGCAAGGTGGAGCCCGCCGGGATGAACCTGGGCTTTTCGTATTCGTAGAGGAACTGCCAGTTGAAGTCGTAATCCGGCACCCAGAGCAAGGTTTCCATCTCGCCGTCGGGATATTCCAGCTCGTAGCGCATGGCCTTGCCGCGATAGTGCATGTGCGGGCCCATGGAAAGCAGGTAGATGTCTTCCTCGATCTCGAAGGTGTTGTTCACCTCGAAATCGGGGTCGCCGGCGGGGATGGTCCAGCCGCGATGCGGCAGCAGGTTGGTTTCGACCACATGGTCGATCACGGCGCCGTCCTCGTAAAACCTGAACGCCGCCCGGGTGTCGTCATGGATCGCCGAGCCCGCTCCCGGATCCTTGTGATAATGCATGTTCACGGTGATGAACGGATCTTCCGTTAGCAGCACACCCCAGCCTTTCGGGTAAGTGAACGGTCCCCGACCGGGAACGCCGACGCCCATGTGACTGGAAACGATATGATGCACCCACGGCCCGCCGGGCTGCAGTTCGGCCATGGAAATCCAGCGCGGCTCCTGGTGCGCGCCTTCTTCAAAATTCATCTGCACCATCGGCTGCCAGTCTTTGACTTCGTCGGGCACGTAGACCGGCTCGTCGAATTTTACGATCAGGTCCGGCTCGCCGATCCACCAGCCCGACTCGGGCAAGGGGGTGACGACACTCGCGGCCACCAGGCCGTCGGCGTTGGCGGCCTTGTCCGGATCGCCTTCCAGCGCGCCGCCGTCAACCCAGGCGATAAGCAGATTCTTCTCGGCTTCGTCGATGTACCGCTCGCCCTTGAATTCGCCGCGATGGCGCTCATGAGCGCCCCAGGGCGGCATGTAGCCTGTTTCCAGCGCGTTCCTGATGAGCGGCGCCCAAAGCTTGGCCGCCTCGTAATCCATCAGCGACATCGGCGCATAAATGCCGCCGATGCTGGGACCATCCGCTTGATGGCAGGCGACGCAATTCTTCTGGAAAACGGGCAATGCGTCCTGATAGAAAGTGGGAGTGTCCTGGGCCGCCGCGCTCAAAGCGAAAGCGGGCAGGGTGGCGAGTGAGAGGTACTTGGCAATCTTGAGTGTCATGACGATCCTCGCTGGGTTATTCGATCAACGGAAAAGAGTAATGGGAACCGGCTGAAATGTCTAACTTTTTCAGGCGGTTCTCAAGCGGCCCAGGGATCGTCCATCGCCTCGAAAAATGCCCGGTGCCCGTCGACGATGCGGCGGGTCGCTTCCGGGTCGGGTTCGAGGCTCCATTCGCCGCGTTCGTAGGTGCCGCCGAGCAGGATGCCGTCGCTGCGCGGGAACATGTACAGACCGCCGTTGCCGATGATATTGAATTCGACTTCTTCCTGGGGCAGCAGGAAAGTGAGTTGGCCCTTGACCGGCATCAGCATCTCGTCGCCGAACAGCGCGTGGGAGCCGAGTCCGGTGCAATTGAAGATCACGTCTTCTTCGAGCGCGAGGATTTCCCCGGCGCCGGCGAATTCGCGGCTCTCGATCCTGCCGCCGGCGCCGAAGAAATCGGCCATCACCGCGGGCAGGAATACCGCCGGTTCGATCAGCATGGTGTCGTAATGGCGCGTGAAAGGGACGGGGAAAGGATGGTCGCCGGGCCCCAGGTCGCGCAATTGCGGGTAGAAGTCCGCGTATCGCCGCTGGAAGTCTTCCTCTTCGGGCGAATCACTCGAGAAGTTGTAATTGCTGATCCATCGTACGCCGTAGCGTGGCCCGACGAGATTCTGGAAATAGCGATAGGCGATCGCCATGGCGCGGTCGAACTGTTGCCGGAACGCGGGTGTGACGAGTTCCGTGTCGTAAGTCGAAGTAGGGGACCATTGCCCGCCGGCGACGTTGGAAGTGGTGTCCGGCGGCAGGTCCTTCGAATAGATCGTGACGTTCCAGCCCCGGTCCTGGGCCAGGCGCGCGGTTGTCAGACCCATTACTCCCGCCCCAATCACGGCGCAATTACGCCGATTGCCGACGCCGGCGAGTTCCACCGCAAGACTCGATGTGCCCCAGGAAAGCGAGATACCGCCTCCGCCATGGCCGTAGTTATGAATCAGCGTCTTCGCGCCGCGCTTCTCGGCCGAGACGTTAAAGCCATTGCGACGAAACGGCCGCAGCCCGGCGATGGTGCGAATCACACGCTCGTCGGATACCTTGACCCGCCGCAAGGGCACGCCGGATGGCGTGAAATTTGCCGGCGATGCCGGCGCGCCGGCCGCGCAGGCGCCGAGCAGGGGCAGTGCGCCAAGCGCCTGCAACAGCTGTCGTCGTGAAGTCATGCCCCCTCCATTCGCGAATCGGCCCAAGCATAGCGCAGCAGCGGGCTTGAGTTAATGCCCGCGGTTCGGGTTTCCGCTAGAATCCCGAAGTTGATGTAGAGGAGATCGAGGCGCCATGCTAATGAAAAGGATTCCCGCCTTACTGGTTTTCACGCTGTTGACGGGATTTGCCGTCAATGTCCATGCGCAGTCCGATACCGTGCGCTACGAATGGGATCTGACTGACATCTATCCGACTGTGGAGGCGTGGGAGGATGCCATCAGCGCCGTGACCAATCGGCTCGACGCCTTGTCGCGCTACCGCGGCACGCTCGACAACGGCGCCGCCGAACTCGCGGACGCCCTCGAAGCCCAGTCCGACACCACCAAGGAAGCGTATCGCGTCTACGTCTACACCAGCCTGATGCGCGACGTCGACCAGCGTGAGCCCGCGGCCCAGGCGCGCTTCGCCCGGGCCCGGCAGATGTTGACCAATCTGGAACAGGCCACCTCCTGGTTGCGCCCGGAAATTCTCGACCTCGGCGCGGACAACATCCGCAGCTTCCGCCAACAGGAACCGCGGCTTGAGAAGTTCGGCTTCATGCTCGAAGACATCCTGCGCCAGGAACCGCACACCCTCGACCAGCGCACCGAGGCGATCCTGGCCCAGGCCGGCATGGTGCTCTCGGCCCCGCAGCAGATCTACGAGAACTACGCCAACGCCGACATCCCCTGGCCGACGGTGACCCTGAGCGACGGCACCGAAGCGACCTTGAGCCAGGCCGGCTATTCCTTCTGGCGCGCCGCGCCGAACCGCGACGACCGCAAACTCGTCTTCGATGCGTTCTGGGGCGCCTGGAACCAGTACGCCGACGGCATGGGCGCGACCCTCGCCGCCGAAGCCCAGGCCAATGTCTTCAGCGCCCGGGTGCGCAATCACCCCGGCGTACTCGAAGCCAACCTGTTCGCCGACGGCCTGCCGCCCGAGATCTACACGCAACTCGTCACCCAGGTGAACGACGCCCTGCCGCTGTTTCACCGCTATCTCGAACTGCGCGGTCGCCTGCTCGGCATCGAGGACCTGCGTTATTACGACATCTACCCGCCCCTGGTGCAGGCGGAAACCGGCGTCTTCGACCTCGAACGCTCGTCGGAAATCACATTTGCCGCGCTGGAACCCTTCGGCGAGCAATACCTCGAACTGCTCGAATACGGCCTGTCGCAGCAATGGATGCACAGCCACCCGCAGCCCGGCAAGCGTTCGGGCGCGTACATGAACGGCTCGGTCTACGACGTGCACCCCTACGTGCTGCTGAATCACAACGACGACTACGAGTCGATGTCGACCTTCGCCCACGAATGGGGCCACGCCGTCCACAGCCTGCTCGCCAACGCCAGCAACCCCTTCGAAACCGCGGGCTATTCGACCTTCACCGCGGAACTGGCCTCGACCATCAACGAAATCCTGTTGCAGGAATACATGATCGCGAACGCGGGCACCGACGCCGAGCGGCTGTTCTACCTCGGCGGCGCCCTCGAACAGATCCGCGGCACCCTGTTCCGCCAGACGATGTTCGCCGAATTCGAACTCGCGATTCACCGCGCAGCAGAACGCGGCGAGCCCCTCACCGGCCCGCGCCTGACCGAAATCTACGGCGACCTGCTCAAGCGCTACTACGGCCACGACCTCGGCGTACTCACCATCGACGACGCCTACACCGTAGAATGGGCATTCATCCCGCATTTCTACTACGACTTCTACGTCTTCCAATACGCCACCTCGATCAGCGGCGCCGCCTGGTTCGCCGAGCAGTTCCTGGCCGGCGACGAAGCCGTGCGCGACGCCTTCATCCGCGTGCTCAGCGCCGGCGGATCGGACTACCCGCACGATATCCTGCTCGACGAGGCCGGGCTGGACATGACACAGGCGGAGGCGTACGAGCCGGTGTTGCGGCGGATGGAGGACTTGATGGATCGAATTGAGGGGTTGCTTTAAATTGGAATCCACGGAGAAGGAACTATTGAGGTCGTAGTTTGATACTACTAATTGGGATACGACTGCTAAACTTAGAAAGTTCGCCCAAACCTAGCTCAATACAGAATTGGAAGAAATAAATATGCAAGTAATGTATCTACTTCTGATTGATTTAGTATTTCTCGTCCTATTTTTTTCCGCAATGCTATCAATTTTTAGGATTTGGCATTGGTTGCGGGGCTCGCAATACAATCGCTCGGCAATTATTGTTGACACATATTTAATCTTCTCTGCTTGGATTTATTCGGTTGTAGCAACAACAATACTACCCACAATCGAATTGATGTGCTTCACAATTGGACAGCAAGAGCTTTCACTAGCTTTCTCTGTGTTGCCGATTCTCTTCGTTACTATAGGGTGCTTGGGAGTCTTTAGATCTATACAAAAAGCTGACAAACAGATTTTTAAGACGTCTTTTGCGACAATATTCTTGGGGATGTTAGGATTAGCAATTATTCGCACTATTCGAAGATTGGTCCCTTGCCAAGAACCCGAAAACGTAGTTCAGTTTGACATAGCTTTAATTAGCATTGAATCAATTGGATTAACAATTGGAATAATTGCAGGGCTAATAACCATAATTGGCACACTTCTTAAGATTATAATTAGCTTTCGAGTATAAACGAGTGAGGAGTTGATGCTATTACTGAATTTCGATTTGTATGTCATGGCGACAAGAATTAGGTCAGCCCTTGCCGATGACATGAGGTGGTCCTGATTCACAGGACAGTCCGAGGGCTGATTTAAGGTGTGCCCGGGTTGATTTGGAGCCCTCGATT
>JANQSV010000289.1 GCA_028279115.1 Pseudomonadales bacterium | reverse complement strand
GGCCTGCTTCGACGGAGTGGCGAAGGCGGATTCAGAATTGCCCGTCTCCGTCGTGATCTGGACCACCACGCCCTGGACCCTGCCGGCGAACCAGGCGGTCTGCCTGAATGCCGGGCTCGACTATGCCCTGGTCCGCTGCGAACTCGGCGCCGGTACGGAATTGTTCGTGATCGCCGGAGAGATGACCACGGAAGTGATGCAGAGATTCGGCTGCGAGCGATTCGAAGTGCTCGCGGCGTGCAAGGGTTCGCGGCTGGAATCGCAGCGCTTGCGTCATCCGCTGTGCGAGCGTGAAGTGCCCATCGTGCTCGGCGAACATGTCACGACCGAAAGCGGCACCGGAGCGGTGCATACCGCGCCCGACCATGGCGTTGACGATTTCAACACCGGCCGCGAGTACGGGCTGGAAACGCTTGATCTTGTCGACGATCACGGTGTCTTCCGCGAGGCCGCGGGACGTTTCGCCGGCGCCCACGTCTACAAGGTCGACGCCGACATCGTCGAAGTATTGAAAGAGAACGGCAATCTCGTCTGCGAGGATCGCATCACCCATAGCTATGCCCATTGCTGGCGCACAAAGACCCCACTGATCTATCGCGCCACGCCGCAATGGTTCATCAGCATGAAGGAAGGTGGACTGCTCGATTCGGCGCTCGAGGCGGTGACCGGAATCAAGTGGATTCCCGGCTGGGGCCAGACGCGGATGGAACTGATGTTGCGCGGCAGCCCGGAATGGTGCATTTCCCGGCAGCGCGCCTGGGGCGTGCCGATCACCATGTTCATGCACAGGGAAACCGGCGAATTGCATCCCGACACGCAACAGTTGTTCGAACAGGTCGCCCAGCGGATCGAACAGGGCGGCATCGACGCCTGGTACGAACTCGATGCCGAGGAATTGCTCGACGCCGACGCCGGGCATTACAGCAAGGTCACCGATACTCTCGATGTCTGGTTCGATTCCGGCGTCACGCATTTCTCGGTGCTCGGCCAGCGCGATCAACTGCGCTACCCGGCGGATCTCTACCTGGAAGGCTCGGACCAGCATCGGGGCTGGTTCCAGTCCTCGCTCAAGACCGCAATCGCCATGAACGGCAGCCCTCCTTACCGGGAAGTGCTGACCCACGGCTTTTTCGTCGACGCCGAAGGGCGCAAGATGTCGAAGTCTCTCGGCAACACCGTCGCGCCGGAGAAGATCTTTCACAAGTACGGCGCCGATATCCTGCGTCTGTGGGTGGCCGCCACCGACTATCGCGGCGAGATGGCGGTATCCGAGGCGATTTTCGGTCAGGTCGCCGACGCTTACCGGCGCATCCGCAATACCGCGCGTTTCATGCTCGCCAATCTGAACGGCTTCGATCCGGACGACGATCTGGTCGATCCCGCCCAGATGATCGCGCTCGACCACTGGATCGTGCGCCGCACCGAAGCATTGCTGGCGGAAGTGATCGGGCAGTACCACGAATACAATTTCCTGGCGATCTACCAGAAGGTGCATCATTTCTGCGTAATCGAACTGGGCGGTTTCTATCTCGACGTCATCAAGGACCGGCAATACACCACCCGCATCGATAGTCTGGCGCGGCGATCGACCCAGACCGCCATGTACCACATCCTCGAAATGCTGAGCCCGATGATAGCGCCGATCCTCAGTTTCACCGCCGACGAGATCTGGGAGAACATCCCCGGCGAGCGGGCCGCATCGGTGCTGTTGACCGACATGGTCGGGGCGGGACGGGGATTTGAAGCGGAGGGAAGGATCTCCGACGCATTCTGGAACCGGATCATGGCGGTCAAGGCGGCGCTCAACCGGGAACTGGAGGCGAAACGCGCGGACAAGACGCTTGGTTCGAGTCTGAGCGCCGAAGTCGACCTGTATGCGGCCGATGAGTTATTGGCGCAATTGCGCGAGTTGGGCGACGAACTTCGCTTCGCCCTGATCGTATCCCGCGCCGAGGCGCATCCGCTGGCCGAAGCCGGCGCGGACAGCGTGGAAACCGAAATCCCGGGCCTGCGCGTGCGGCTGTCGGCGACTTCCCACGACAAATGCGAGCGCTGCTGGCATCATCGGCCCGATGTCGGCCGCCAGGCGAAGTATCCGGACCTGTGCGGGCGCTGTATCGACAATATCGAGGGGGAGGGCGAGCGGCGGCTGTTCGCCTGAGTGGGACCTGGTCGGCGCAGCCGACGGGAAGCGAAGCTTTCCGAGGGTCGAACGACCGGCCATGGGTGAATACTAGCGTTTGCGAAGCGCAGCTTCGTGCGCAGTCTGAACGCCGCCAAGCTATGCTTGGCGGCGGCTGGACCGGTCGGGCTAGGGGTCGTTGAAGCCGCCAATCTCGCGCCAGGGAGGGCATGAACAACTCAACTTGAGACGGCGATGAAGGTCGAAAACGGCGCCACGGTAAACTTGCATTTCTCGCTGGCGCTGGCCGACGGTTCGATCGTCGATTCGAATTTCGCCGGCAAGCCGGCGGCTTGCACCATCGGCGACGGCAATCTGCCGCCGGCTTTCGAGGAAGTCCTGCTCGGTCTGGAAGCAGGCGACGAGATCGAGCGCAAGATGCCGCCGGAACGTGCTTTCGGCGCGGTGAATCCCGCCAATCTGCAGCGATTTCCGGCGGCGGATTTCGTCTCGCTGTTGCGGGACGAACTCGTGCCGCTGGTTCCGGGCAGCGTGGTGATATTCAAGGATCCCGCCGGTTTCGACCGGCCCGGTGTGGTCGGCAACATCGACGGGGCCGAAGTTGAGGTAGACTTCAATCATCCGCTCGCCGGCAGGGAGATCGTTTTCCGCGCCGCGATCGTCTCGGTATTGGCGCCGGGCACGAGCGAGTTGAAACTGGAGTAGCGTCATCGAAATCAAGCTGGCCAATCCGCGCGGATTCTGCGCCGGAGTCGACCGCGCCATTGACGTGGTCAAACGCGCGCTGGAACTTTTCGGCGCGCCGATTTACGTGCGCCATGAGATCGTGCATAACCGCCACGTAGTGGAAGAACTGCGGGAGCAGGGAGTGATCTTCGTCGAAGAGTTACCGGAAATTCCCGACAAGGACGCCACCGGCCGACCTCCCATCGTTGTTTTCAGCGCCCATGGCGTTGCCAGACAGATTCGCAGGGACGCCGCCGAGCGCGGCTTCCAGGTGTTCGACGCCACCTGTCCGCTGGTGACCAAGGTGCACATGGAAGTGGCCAGGGCCGGTCGCAAGGGGGACGAATGCGTTCTGATCGGACATTCCAACCACCCTGAAGTGCAAGGCACGATCGGCAATTTCGACGCCAGCGCCGGCGGCAGCGTCTACCTCATCGAAACCGTCGAAGATGCGCACCGGCTTGAGGTCAGGGATCCTTCGCGCCTGTCCTACGTCTCCCAGACAACCCTGTCGGTGGACGATTGCGGGCAGATCATCGACGCCCTGCGCGGGCGCTTTCCGCAAATCACCGGGCCGCGCAAGAGCGATATCTGCTACGCGACCCAGAACCGGCAGGACGCGGTCAAGCAGATGGCGCTCGAATGCGACCTGATGCTCGTCGTCGGCGCCCGCAACAGTTCCAATTCCAATCGCTTGCGCGATCTCGGCGAGCGGCTCGGCTGCCAGGCTCATCTGATCGACAGCGCCGCCGCCATCGATTCGGCCTGGCTCGAAGGCAAGAAGAGCATCGGCGTCACCGCCGGCGCCTCGGCGCCTGAATCCCTGGTGGAGGAAGTCATCGCCTGGCTGCGCGATCGCGGCGAATGCCGGGTGCAGGAACTCGACGGCGTCAGGGAAGACATCACTTTCAGCATGCCTGTCGGACTGCGCGGCTGAAAGAATCCGATAATTTTGACCATGCCTATCAATCTCATGTAACAGCGGTCGAAGTAATAGGCATGGCACACCCTTTTAGAGTTAGCACTGGACTTAAGGACCTGATTGGCCGCGGGCTGATTACCAGCGAGTATGTGGCTGTATTCGAATTAGTAAAAAATTCATTTGATGCACATGCAAGCAAAGTCATTATTCAATTTGAAGAAAATAAAATAACGATTGCAGACAATGGGAAAGGTATGTCGAGAGATGACATACTAAATAAATGGCTCTTTGTTGCGTTCTCGGCGAAAAGGGAAGATATAGAAGATCAAAATTACAAGGGAGGAGAACCTAAGCGGAGCAATGAATTCGCCGGCTCTAAAGGTGTAGGAAGATTTTCATGCGATAGGCTTGGCGAAAATTTAGTTTTAGTGTCAAAGGCAAAGGGCGCTAAAACGCAAAAGTTGAAGATGGATTGGACACTCTATGAAAAGGATGCAAATGAAGAGTTTGGAGAAATCGAATTTGAGTTAGAAGAAGTTAGAGATAACCTAATTCAAGAATTCGATATTCATGCGAATACATGGACGATATTGGAAATTTCTGAGTTGCGAGCCACATGGGATCGGCAGAAGCTTTTAAAGCTCAAGCGTGAACTTGCAAAACTAATAAACCCGTTTTCAGGAAATGTTTCAGAATTTGAAATAGAACTTGTAGTTCCCAATGAAACTCTAGAAGATCAAAAATCTGGTAATGAGCAAGATTGTGTTAACGGTTCTGTCGAAAATAACATACTTGAGGTGATCGGGAGTAAATCTACTTCAATTAAGGTCTATATGACTAAAGGCGGAGAATATGTAGAAACCAAAATGGAAGATCGAGGGGAAGAAATATACCACATTCGCGAGCTCAATCCATATGCCACACTAAAGACAACAGAACTAAATGCTGAAATATACTTTCTGAATAGAAGTGCAAAGGCAACGTTCACGCGTCGCATGGGGCTGGAAAGTGTCAAATTTGGCTCAATATTTCTTTTTAGAAATGGATTTCGGGTATTTCCGATTGGAGAGGAAAATGATGATTTCTTTGGCCTGACTCGACGTAAACAACAAGGCCAAAGGAGATTTTTAGGTAGCCGAGATGTAATCGGGCGTGTGGAAATACAAGGAGTAGAGGGTTTTGATGAAGCCACTAGCCGAGACCAAGGGTTAATCCATACTCCAGGAGTCGACGAATTGATTACTTGCATCGTTGACAAGTGTGTAAGGAGATTAGAGAGGTACGTAGTAAACATCACATGGAAAGATAAATTTGATAAGGATTACGAAGACACGTCACGCATGAAGCTTGATAAAAGCAGCGCGCTGATTACCAAACTGGTTTCAAGGTTGGCTGGTACAGAAGGCATCAGCCTAGTTAGTTACAGTAAAGATTTGGTTAGACTGGTTGATGAGAAATCTGAGGCATTTGAAGAGTCACTTAAGGCGCTAGAGGTACTTGCTGAAAAGACGGGTGACGATAACCTGCTTAAGCGCGTCATTGATGCAAAGAATCGAATACGTGCATTGGAGGAAGCCGAGGAAGAACTGCGGAGTGCCCAAGAACGTGCAGAGAAGCGGGAGAAAGAAGCAAGAAAAGAAACTAAAGAGACTAAGGAGGAATTGAGCCGGGAAAGAGAACGAAATAGATTTTTGGTTGCTGCGACCTCTTTGGACGAGGACACTACTTTAAACTTGCACCACCAGATCTTAATGTATGCATCTGATGTACATGCCGGGATTCGAAGGATGATGAGAAGGGTGCGAAAAGGCGCTCGTGTGGCACAAGACGATTTGATTGGATTTTTAGAGCGAACTGGTTATCGAAATAGTCAAATAATAACGGCATCTCGGTTCGCTACAAAAGGAGGCTATAGACAGCAGTCTTCAGCAATTACAGCTGATCTTTCAGGTTATATAAAAGACTACATTGAAACGATATCTACAATTTGGGTTTCTGGCGGGATCAATATATTCGTTAAGTCAGATTTGAAGGAGTTTGAGCGGGAGTTCAGGCCAATTGAGATAGGGATTGTGATTGATAACCTAGTATCGAATGCCTCTAAGGCAAGCGCGTCTTCAATAGGATTTTTTATTCGTGTAGAAAAAGGGGCGAATCCAGTCTTGAAAGTTTGCGTTGCTGACGATGGGTGGGGTTGGGAAAAGAGTATAAATCCTCTAGAAAGTATTTTTGAAATTGGTACTACAACCACCAATGGGTCTGGATTGGGTCTTAATCATGTCAAACAAGTTGTGCAAGATTTAGGAGGTGAAGTGGAAGCGAAAAGTGAAGCCTATAATGACACGCTCTTAGGTGCCCATCTAGAATTGAGATTTCAATAAAATGAAACTTAGATTTAAGCTACTAATGATTGACGATAATCCGGATTCTATACGAGAAGCTATTGGTGGATTAAACGAGTATCTTGATGATAGGGGGTTTACGTTAGTCATTCAGGATCCACAAAATTTTTCGAAGCTACGGTTGGCGGGAGAATTGCGAAGCAAGGGGAAAGACGTTGATCCCGTGCTAGTGGACTTCAATCTAGGTCAGCAAAATTTTGATGGAACAATCGCTGCTCAAAGTGTGAGTGAGGTGGTCCTGATTCACAGGACAGTCCGAGGGCTGATTTAAGGTGTGCCCGGGTTGATTTGGAGCCCTCGAT
>JANQSV010000136.1 GCA_028279115.1 Pseudomonadales bacterium | reverse complement strand
ATTCTGATGCGCGACAAATCCCTGAAACGCTACATCGTGCCCATCGTTCCCGACGAGGCACGCACCTTCGGGCTCGAAGGCCTGTTCCGCATCGCCGGCATTTTTTCCCTGCAAGGCCAGCGTTACACCCCGGTCGACGCCGATACCGCGATCGCCTATCGCGAGGCCGAAGACGGACAGATATTGCAGGAAGGCATTTGCGAAACCGGCGCCATGGCGTCCTTTCTGGCGGCGGGAACCGCGTGGTCGATTCACGGCCTGCCGATGGTTCCGTTCTATTTTTTCTATTCGATCTTCGGCTTTCAGCGCGTCGGCGACATGATCTGGGCCTGCGGCGACATGTTTTGCCGCGGTTTCCTCATCGGCGGCACCGCGGGCCGCACCACGCTCAACGGAGAAGGCCTGCAACACCAGGACGGCCATTCCCACGTGCTGGCGAACACCTTTCCCAACCTGAAAAGCTACGACCCGGCATTCGCCTATGAGATGGCGGTAATCGTACGGGAAGGCATTCGTCGCATGTACGAGCGACAGGAAAACGTCTTCTATTACATCACCGCCTATAACGAGGCCTACCCGATGCCCGCGCTGCCGGAAGACGAATCCGTGCAAGAGGGAATTCTGGCCGGCGCCTACTTGTTCGAAAGCGATGCGCCCGCCGCGGACTGCGCCGTCCACCTGCTCGGCTCGGGCTCGATCATGCGGCAGGTGCTGCAAGCGCGGGAGCGGCTGCGGGAATGGGGCTGCAACTGCGCGGTCTGGAGCGTGACGAGCTACAACGAATTGTATCGCGAAGCCGAATCCTGCGAACGATACAACCGCCTGCATCCATCGGCGGAACAGCGCACTGCGCACATTCGGCGGCTCTTCCCGAACGAGGGCGGCATCGTCGTCGCCGCCACGGACTACATGAAGGCGCTGCCGAATTCCATCGCCCGCTGGATGCCGGAAAACTTTATCGTGCTCGGCACCGACGGCTATGGCCTGTGCGAAACCCGGACGGACCTGCGCAACTGGTTCGAGGTCAGCGCCGACTACATCTGCCACGCCACCCTCGTCGGCCTGTTCCGGGCGGGGAAAATCGATGCGGCGGAATTGGCGGCAAAAACCGCGGAACTCGACATCGACCCCGACAAGATGGACGCCGCCGAGCGCTGATGTGGAATCTTGTTGGGGATTTGTGGCTTCGATCCGTCGCCGCCGGGTGGCGTGGGGTTCAGCGGACGCCGTAAATACATCCATGTAGGCTTCGGGCTCGGCATCCTTGCCTCGCACGCCCGCTGAACCCCACGCCACCCGGCGGCGACTCACGCAGTGCGAGTCCCGCAGTCCGTCATTTTGCGCGCAGTTGCGGAATTTTGTCGGACTTAGTGCGTCATGGAGTACATCAGGTAGTTGATGCCGAGCCGGTAGGCCGAATTCGCGTAGCGGGTCGGATAGGCCGGATGGTAGGTATGCTCCCAGCCGTCGCCCATATCGGAATTCCAGTTGATCAGCACCATGATGCGGCCGGCGTCGTCGAGGACCGCGTGATTGCTGGCATGGTCGATGCCGCGTTCGCCGAATTCGTCGGTACGATATAGCGCCGGTATCATCTGCGGCCCGTCGATGTCGTAATAGATGTGAAAGATCTCGTGATCGGGCGGTAACTCGGTGATTTCGCGGTCGGGGAACACCTGGCCGAAAGCCGCCTGGAAATTGTCCCACTCGTTCTGACCCCAGAAATCGTCGATCAGCAGAAAGCCGCCGCGCAGCAGGTATTCGCGCAGATTCCCGATCTCCGACGGACTCAGGATAATGCCGCCGTTCTGCCCAACTTCGAGCATGTAGAGAAAGGGATAGTCGAAAATCTTCTCGTCATCGAGGCGCAGCACGATGGGATTGCTCATGACGCGGATATTGGTCAGGCGCGAGACGCCGCGCAGGAAATTCTCATCGGCGTCCGGAAAGTCGATCGCCCAGGCGCCATAGCCGAATCCGCGGCCGTAATAAGTGTCGAACTGCACGCGCGCGAAATTGAACTCGCCGGCGTTGTCGTAATCGATTTCAGGACTCTGGCCGGAGGCGGCGCCGCAAAGCGCGAGCAGCAATGCGAATGGGATCAGTTCATGCATCGAAACTTCACCTGTGCAAGCGCTCAAGTGTGTCCGCATTCGGTCCGGGTTGCAACTTTGTATGCGGGTTCGGCAGAATTCGAGCCAATGCCACCTGTTTGCCAGAACAACCGTTGGCGCAGGCCACATACATTCTGGCAAGCAGCGGCTCAAGCAGCACTTGCCAGAGCTTTCTTTCCTCCTGGATGATGTATGCGCTCAAGGTCATGCCCGCCCGCAAGGGGAAGCGTTCGCCGTAGGCGTCGATATGCTGCGCGGAAATGCCGGCCACGATCCGATAGACGGGACCCTGGACGTTGAGCGACACGGGCAACTCCGCCGGTTCGAATATCGTCCGGGA
>JANQSV010000124.1 GCA_028279115.1 Pseudomonadales bacterium | reverse complement strand
CGGCGTCTTCGCCGTGATCGTCATGCTGGCGCTGGCCCTGGCCAACGAGAAGACCACGAGCCGGAAGTTGCAGGACGCCAACACGCTCAACAACAGCGTCAACAACCAGTTGACCGGCAGCTTGCGCAACGCCGAAGCGATCGCCGCCATGGGCATGGGCAAGGATATTCGCGCGCGGCAGGAAGACGGCTCGGAACGCGTGCTCGACCTGCAAAACACCGCCAGCCGGCAAGCGGGCGCGTTCACCAGCCTGTCGAAATCCTTCCGCATCGTCATGCAGTCGCTGACCCTGGGCCTCGGCGCCTTGCTCGCGCTGCAACAGGAAATCTCTCCCGGCATGATGATCGCCGGTTCACTCCTGCTCGGCCGGGCGCTGGCGCCGATCGACCTGCTGGTCGGCACCTGGCGCGGCTTCAGCGTGGCGCGGGCGCAATACAACCGCCTCGGCGAACTGCTCGAACAACTGCCGCCGCAGCCCTCGCCGATGCCCTTGCCGGACCCGCGCGGCCAGCTATCCGTGGAAGGCTTGTTCGTGCTTCCGCCCGCCTCCCGAACCTTCGTCGTGAGCAACGCGAATTTCGATCTGGCGCCCGGCGAAGCGCTCGGCATCGTCGGCCCGAGCGCCTCGGGCAAATCGAGCCTGGCGCGGGCGATCCTCGGCGTCTGGCCTTCGGCGGGGGGCGCCGTGCGGCTCGACGGCGCCGAAATCTTCACCTGGGACCGGGATCAGCTCGGCGGGCATCTGGGCTATCTGCCCCAGGACATCGAATTGTTCGACGGCAGCATCGCCGACAATATCTGCCGTTTCGGCCGGCAGGATTCCGACGCCATCGTCGCCGCGGCCAGACTGGCCGGAGTGCATGATCTGATCCTGGAACTGCCCCAGGGCTACAACACCATGATCGGCGGCGGCGGCGGCGGCGGCGTGCTTTCGGGCGGCCAGCGCCAGCGCATCGGCCTGGCCCGGGCGGTGTACGGCAATCCCTGCCTGATCGTGCTCGACGAACCCAATTCCAATCTCGACGACCAGGGCGAGAAGGAACTCGTGGAAGCGCTCGAGCGGATCAAGCGGCAAGGCAGCACGATCATCGTCATCAGCCATCGCACCATGGTGCTGCAAAGCATGGACAAGATGCTGGTGCTCAAGGAAGGCGCGACGATCCATTATGGTCCGCGCAGCCAGGTTCTCGCCGCCCTCGTGAAGCCGGCGGCCAAACTGCCGCAATCCGCGGCAAGGTGATCCCGCAATGAAAAGAGTCGAACTGCTGTCGGCCCAAGATTCGAAAGAGCAACCGAAAGCGAACGCCAGCATCAGGACCCCGGTGCGCATCGGCCTGACCGTTTTCGCGCTGGTATTCGGCGTATTCGGCGGCTGGGCGGCGCTGGCGCCGATCGATGGCGCGGCCTACGCCCCGGGCGAAGTCAAAGTCGAATCCCAGAACAAGAGCGTGCAGCACCTGGAAGGCGGCATCATCGCCGAAATCCTGGTGGGCAACGGCGATCTGGTGGCGCCGGGGCAGCCGCTGATCCAGCTCGACCGCACCCAGCCCCAGGCGCAACTCGACGTCGCGCGCACCCAGTACATGGCCAGCCTCGCGCGCGCCGCGCGCCTGATCGCCCAGCGCAACGACGCCGCGGGCATCGTCTGGCCCGACGATCTGGACCGGAACGACCCCGCGACCCGGGAAGAGATCGACGCGCAGACCGAAATCTTCGAAGCGCGCAAGTCGGCGCTCGAAGGCAACATCGAAGTACTCGAACAGCGCATCGGTCAACTCGAAAACCGCGTGGTCGGCATGCGGGCCATGCGCGAGAGCAAGATAGCGCTTGCCGATTCCTTCGAGGCTGAACTCGAAGACACGAGAGAATTGCTGGCCCAGGGGTTCTCCGACCTCACCCGCTTGCGCGGCCTGGAACGGAGTGTCGCCAACAACAGGGGCGAGGCCGGGGAACTCGCCGCCAATATCGCTTCGACCGGAATGCGAATCGGCGAAACCCGCTTGCAGATATTGCAGGTGGAGAAGGATTTCCGCAACGAAGTGGCGGCCGAACTCGCGGAAACGCGAACCAATCTGAACGACCTCGCGGAGCGCATCATCGCATTGGAAGACGTCGTCGAACGCACCGTGATCCAGGCGCCCGACGGCGGCTATGTCACCGGCATGCAGATCCACACCGTGGGCGGCGTCATCAGCCCGGGAATGGTCATCGCCGACATCGTGCCGGAGGACGACGAACTCGTTATCGAAGCCCAGGTTTCGCCAAACGACATCGACCGGGTGGCGCTCAACCAGGACGCGAACATCCGCTTTTCCGCTTTCGGCAACATGACGCCGACGATCTACGGCGAAGTGATCAATCTCTCGGCCGACAGCTTCCAGGACCAGAACACCGGCATATCCTATTACGTCGCCGAAATCAGGGTGACGCCGGAAGGCGTGGACGATCTCGGCGAACTCGCGCTCATGCCCGGCATGCCCGCCGAGGTGTTCATCACCACCGGCGAGCGCACCTTTCTGCAATACCTGTTCAAGCCGTTTTCCAACGCGGTCGCCCGCAGCTTCCGGGAAGACTGATCTTTCCCCATTCCGAACCGTGAAACCCGCCACCATGATGAGAGCCATTTGCGCCTGTCTGCTGCTAGCCGGCAGTTCCATCGTCCCCGCCGCCGAAGAAGACCCGCCGACAGTGGGCGAAACCCTCGAAGAATTCTTCAGCGCCGCGATCGATTACAGCCCGCGGCTCCGCAGCGCCGAGGAAAACCTGAAAGTCGTGTCGGCGCGCAAGCGCATGGCCACGGGCAACCTTCTGCCACAGTTGAACGCCGCGACCAGCGTCACCGAAAACCGCCGCACCAGCATCAACCCCTTCTTCGGGTTCGAAACTCTGCGCACCTTCGACGGCGAACGCAGCTTCGTGCGGCTGTCCCAGACCCTGTTCAACTGGCAGGCCTTCTCGACGCGCAAACAGGCCAGCCTGACGGAGGACCAGGCCGAGTCCCAGTACTACTACGAACTCGCCTTTCTGCTGACCGACGTGGCCGAACGCTATTTCAACGTGCTCCAGGCCCAGGACGCGCTCGATTCCATCGCCGCCGAACTCGAAGCGGTTTCGAACCAGCTCGCCCAGGTGGAAAGCATGTACAACCTCCAGCTCGCGCAGATCACCGACCTGTACAATGCCCGGGCGAATCTGGCGAGCGTCGGAGCCGAGCGATTGCGACTCGAAAGCGACCTGGCGCTGGCGCGGGAAGCCTTGCGCGCGATTTCCGGGCTGGAGCCGGGGCGGCTGTACACCTTGCGCGAGGAAGTGGAAGTGCCGGAGATCGAAGGAAGCGTCCAGTATTGGGTGAGACTGGCGCTTGAGCACAACCAGCAGATCCGCGCGTTCCAATACGCCGAGCGGGTCGCGAACGAGCGGATTTCCGAGCGCATGGGCGCGTATTTTCCCCAGGTGTCACTGCTCGCCTTGCGCCAGAAGACCAACGTCGGTTTCGACAACACGCCCATCGACCAGGCCGATATCACCTATCTCGGCCTTGACGTGACCATACCGATCTATTCCGGCGGCACACGCACCGCCCAAGTGCGCGAAGCCCGCAGCCAGCATCGCATCGCCGAACACGAATTGCGCCGAATCGAACTGGAGACGCGGGAAGTCGTGCGTTCCGCCTGGCTGCAAGCGACAACCGGCGACACGCTGATCGAGGCCGCGGAAAGTCTGACCGAAGCGACCGAACTTTCGGCAACCGCGATGCAGCAAGGCCTCGAACTCGGCACGGTCACCATCGTCGACGTATTCATCGCGGTGCGGGACCGGTTCCGCGCCCAGCGCGACCTGCAACGCGCCCGCTACGACCAGATCAAGGCGATGCTTGTGCTGCGGCGGGAAGCTGGTACGCTGCAAGCGGAGGATCTGCTTGCGGTGGGAGAGTGGCTGGAACAGCCTTAGGCGTACTTCGACTGCGGTCGAGGCATGCCTCGACCGCTCGGATTCAAGGCGTCCACCGTTAGATACAAACTCCCGATTTTTCCCGGAGAACCGAGCTACCGTGCTGACTTTGCAACGCATCACTTCCGAGTATGTTGCCACCGAGGACCGCTTTCGCCTCAGCGGGATTACCGACAAGGGCGGCGAGGTTTCCTACTGGGTCACACAGCGGCTGTTGCTGAGACTGCTCGATTTCCTGCTCGACTGGCTGGAAACGCACCGCGAAGAACTCGAAAGACAGGTCGCGACGGACATGCTCGGGCCGATTGTGGCCAAGGCCGTGAAACGCTCCGCGCGCGCCGGCGAAAAAGATGTCCGGGCGGAAGCGGGCAAAAAGGCATCCGAAGCCGGGGCAACGCCGGAAGACAAGGCCGCGACCGCCGAATTGCTGTTTGAAGCCGATATCCGCGTCGCCGCCACTCGCATCACCGTGGTGTTCAAGCCCAGAAACAGCGAGCATTCGCAACTTTCCCTGCAACTCGATGAAGCTTGGCGGTGGGTCGCCATCCTGCATACCTTGTGGAAGCGGGCCGAATGGAATCTGTCGGCCTGGCCCGACTGGGTTGAGGAGGTCAAGGCGCCCCATCTCTCGAAGTCAGTGGGCTACCTGCATTAAGCCCGCGCCGGGCAAGGCATGCCTCGCCCGTCTGGCGGATCAACCGCCTTTCTCTCCCGCTTCCGAAGCCGGCGCGAAATAGCCGGCGACGATTTCCCGCACGACCTCCGGCAACGGCCGGCGCAACTGGTCCTTGTCGTAGTGATACAGACCCTCGGCGTAGATCACCTCCGACGAAAGCGAGAACGACCGGCTCCGGTTCAGCGCGGTGACGTAGTCGGGATAGCTGTTCTGGCTGTTCTGGCTGACGTAGACCGCCATCGCCTCGCGCTTGCGCCGCATCTGGGCGGTGATGTCGATGAGCAGGTTGATCGGATTGAGCGCGGTGATCTCGTAGGACAGCGCCAGCGGTTTCGGTTCGCCGGCCTCGAGCGACTGCAAGGCGGCCCAGGCGAGCAGGCCGGCCGCGCGATGATCGGGATGGATCTCGAGCGGGCCGGGGAAAAACACCGCGGCGGGTTGCAGCTTCCGGATCGCGCTGGCGAACAATTCGGTTCGCTCGGCATCGACTCTCAGTCCGCGGTCGGGTTCGCTCCAGCATTGCAGGCCGCGCAGCCCGAGCAGTTCGCCCGCGCGCTCGACTTCCCCGCGCCGGCGATCGACCAGGCCATCCTCGTCCCCGCGTTCTTCCCCGCCTTGCGCGCCGTCGGTCACGACCACGACGCGGGTTTCGACGTGCTCGTCCGAAGCCTTCAACAGACAACCGCCCAGGCCAAAGGTCTCGTCGTCGGCATGCGGCGCGAAAACGAGCCAGGGACCGGGCGGCAAGGGCGCTGTCTCGTACGGTATCAGCTCGTGCTCGGGACAGGGCAGCAAGGACTCTCCAGCGGCGGGCCCGCTTTTGCCGCGCGTCCGGCCGGTTCGCGGTGAAATGAGTTTGTCGAATATTCCTCGCATTGGAAAATCGGCCCGCCCGGTTATTCCCACCAAAAACTATGCAAACTCGAAGACTCCACACTATTGTAATGCGCATCGGAAGCGGTATCCCGCTTGCGCGTATTTTATGAAATTCTTGGAGCAAGCATGGAAGCCTACGATATACTGACGTCAGTCAAGCAGTTGGACAACAAATTGGACAATAAGATTGCGTCCGAAATCAACAAGATGGGAATGAATCTCACTTGGCGCTTGACCGTCTTGATGATCCTGGTTAATGGAATGTTCCTGGCGTTCGAACGGACGCTTTGACTGCCGCTGGCCTTTGCTCATAGAAATCCGCGCGTGTTCAGACTGATCGGCCAATGGGTGATGACGCCCGCATGGAATTACCGGCTGTTTCGGAATTTCGTGCGGCAGGATTTCCTCGGGCAATTCAGCGCCGCGGCCGCCGGCGCATTCTGGCTGTTCATCACGCCGGTCATTCACATCCTCATCTATTCCTTCGTTTTCAGTTACGTGTTCCAGCTGCGCGAGGTGGCCGATTTCGGCCAGACCCAGTTCGTGATTTTCCTCATGATCGGCTACCTGCCCTGGTTCGCCTGCGCCGAAGCCGTAAGCAAATCGACCAACATGTTGCTGGAGAAGGCGCCGCTGATCACCAAGGTCGTGTTTCCGGTGCAGATCATCCCGGTGGTGGGCGCCCTGGTGCCCTATCTGACTCATGGCATCGGCTTCGGCCTGTTGCTGCTCTACATGGCCGTCACTGGACATTTGTCTTGGCCCTGGCTGCTTTTGCCGCTCGTGTTCGCGCTGCAGTTCCTGTTCACCATGGGCCTGGTCGCGGTGCTTTCGGCGCTTTGCGTGTTCCTGCGCGACTTGCAGCAAATCGTTTCGCTCAGCGTAACGCTATGGTTCTTCCTCACGCCGATCATCTATCCGATCACCATGATCGAAAACGAGACCTTGCGCGCGCTGTACCTGTTCAACCCCATGCACAGCTTCATCAACCTGTATCGGGAAATCATCCTGCTCGGCGGCTTCTCGCACCTGCAACTCGGCATCGCCGCCGGCTCGGCGCTGTTTTCCTGGCTGCTCGGCGGCTGGCTCTTCATGCGCATCCGGCATGCTTTCGGGGATGTGCTGTAGCCATGACCGATCTGCGTCCCCGCATCGCCGTCAGCAATCTGAACAAGGAGTTCCGGATTTACGAGCGGCCCCAGGACCGGCTCGCCGAACTGATCCTGCGCCGACCGCGGCATCGTCTGTTCCACGTGCTGAACGATATTTCCTTCGCCGTCGCCAATGGCCAGAGCATCGGCATCGTCGGCGACAACGGCGCCGGCAAGTCGACCTTGCTCAAATTGCTCGTCGGCACCTTGCAGCCGACTTCGGGCCGGGTCGAGATCGACGGCAAGGTGGCGGCGCTGCTCGAACTCGGAGCTGGCTTTCACCGCGATTTCAGCGGCCGCAAGAACATCTGGCTCAATGCCTCGCTGCTCGGCGTCCCGGACGGGGACATCCGCGAACTCGAAAGCGAGATCATCGCGTTTTCCGAACTCGGCTATTTCATCGACCGCCCGGTGCGGACCTATTCGTCGGGTATGTTCGTGCGGTTGGCCTTCTCCATCGCCACCATGGTGCGGCCCGACATCCTCGTCATCGACGAGGCGCTTTCCGTCGGCGACATGGCCTTCCAGCGCAAATGCGTGCAACGCATGCAGGACTTCCGCGCCCAGCGCAAGACCATGGTCTTTTGCAGCCATTCGATGTTCCACGTGCAGGAGTTGTGCGACAACGCGATCTGGCTCGACAAGGGCGGCATCCGCGAGATCGGCGCTAGCGAAAAGGTGGTCGGACACTACGAAGAATATTGCACCAGCAAGAAGTCCTACAACACGATCCGCAACGACCTGCCCGGGGAATTGGATCAGCAATCCGAAACCGCCGAGGTGCAGGACTGCCGCATCAACTCGCTGGCGGTCAGGGATCCCGACGGCAACGAGATTTCCTCGCTCAAGGCCTTGCAGGACGTCGTGCTGGAAATGGAAATCGAAGTGCTGCGCGACGGGGTCGAGGGCAATTTCGGCTTTGCCTTCATGAAATCCGCCGAGGAGCCGGTGGCTTCCTTCCTCACCATCGACGCGGAAGGCGTCGAGACCGGACCTTTCGGCAAGGGCGAGGTCTTCACCGTCTCGCTGACCGTGCGCAACCTTGCCATGCGCGTCGGCGGCTACTACGTCGTCGGCGGGCTCTCGGACGATACCGGCCTGCTCTGGTACGAGACGCGCTTCAGCAAGTTGCTGACCGTCGAGGCCAACAAGGGCGTCGGCCCTTTCATCATGCCGTCAGAATGGTCAGTGCGGAAGACGAGCTGATCCGCGGCGGTTCCGCCCCCACCAAAACCGCTGCGCGGTTTTGACTCCCCCAGAGGGGGAGTTGTCCGGTTCCGCGCCGGGGACTGAGCACTCCCCCTTTGGGGGAGTCGAATCTGCGGGGCAGATTCGGTGGGGGTTCCCGAACCCGGCTGATCGCCGCAATGGGAATTGCCGGACTGTCAGCGGAACAGCAGATCGCGTTCGGCTACCCGGGGCGGGGCGGTGTCGGGCAGGACGCCATACGGGTCTATATGGTAGATGATGGGCGGGTTGGTATAGCCGCGCACTTCGAGGATTTCCATATAACCGCGGGTGACCGGATCGGGATTGTAGAATTCGTCTTCCGCTTCGAGCCGCCCGATTTCCGCTTCACTCAACTCGGCCCGCGGATAGACGAACAGCGTGTAGATGTTCGAGGTGTTGGTGCCGACCCAGGGCGCCAGTTCCTGCAATTCCTCGAAGGGCACGATCTCGCCGATCTCGGCCATGTTGTTGATGTCTTCGCGGTCGCGCCAGGCGATGAGGTTCTCGATTGTTTCCTCGCTCAGCCCGGGCACGAGACGCATGGCTTCGCGGGTGGCGAGATTGAGGTTGAGTCTGCGGCCGTTGCCGTAGACCGTGAAGGCGGCTTCGAGATTGACGCCTTCGAGCACTTCGTCGAATCCCCGGATCAGCAGCAGTTCCTCGACGCTGTCGAGTTCGGGATTGTTGCGCGGCGTATAGCCCGGCTCGAGATTCTCGTAATACTCGTTCTCCGCGCCTTCGACGCCTTCGAGTTCGTTCAGGTCGGTCCAGTCGGTCCAGGCCACGAGCAATTCCTGGACCCGCTCCGGGTCGGCGTCGAGCCCGCCGAGCCAATGCGTGATGAGTACTTGCATGTCCTGGCGGTTGATGCGGTTGAGATTGATCTTCCCGGCGTGGTCGTAGATGCGCACGACCATGTCTTCGCCGACCGGATAGTTCAATTGCAGGTCCCGGCCGTTGAAGCGATAGGCGGGCGTTCGGACCTCGCCGTTTTCCGCCAGTTCCAGCGGTTCTCCCACGGGCAATTCCATGCGTTCGAGCATGAGTTCCATTTCGGCGCGGCTTACCGCGCCAATCAGTTCCGCCCAGGCCAGGCCGGCGTCCCGGTTGTTCGCGCTCGCCTGCGCCGACAGCCGCACCTTCGAAGCCATGGCGGTGACCAGGACCGTGAGCAGCACTGCCGTCCACAAGACGATGATGATGACCGCTCCCCGCTGCCGCCGGCTTTTCACAACAGCAACCCTTGCGCCGCGTCATTCCGGGCGCGGTGACTCGGGACATCCATACCCCTCGCCCTCTGCGGGGCGGCGCTGTGCGCCGTCCAAAACGGCAATCCCGCCATTTTGCCGCGGAATCTCCTTCTTATGTCGCGGGTTTTCACAACGGGAACCCCTGCCGCGGAACGGCCGGCTGGATCGAGCGGTGTTGCCGGTTGCGGATCCGCGCCACGACTTCCATCGGCTCGCCTTCATCGATCATGGGCTCGAACAGGATGTAGACGGCCAGCGGCAGGGCCAGATTCTCGTCTCCGTACCATTCGTCGATCCATTGCCGGCTTTCGTCGAGTTCGGTGTGGAGATACCGGAAGCTCGCCCGGTAGCCGGGCAGGAGCAACGAGGCCTCGGCCTGTTCGAGCCGGGCGTCGGGGTTGTCGGAAAAGGCCGGCGCGAGCTTGAGCGCG
This sequence comes from Pseudomonadales bacterium, assembly GCA_028279115.1. Taxonomy (GTDB): domain Bacteria; phylum Pseudomonadota; class Gammaproteobacteria; order Pseudomonadales; family Pseudohongiellaceae; genus UBA9145. The sequence goes on along the minus strand of JANQSV010000124.1, from coordinate 9,114 downwards.
ACGCCGAGGTCGGGATCGTTGAACAACTGCCAGGCGGTGAGGCCCGGCGCGCGTTGGGGCGAAACTGTCGAAACCCAGCTCAGGGTTTCGTCCTCGCCGCGGAAATACACGCGCCGGACCAGCTCTTCCTCATCCATCCAGGAATGCGGGAAAGCGCCATGCAGGGCGCGGTCGAGCTGGAGCACCGCCAGCGTCTCGTCGAGATTGCGGTCGAGCGCGTCCGAGTCCCGGTTCCAGTCCGAGGCGACCATGAATACCGCCGAAGAAAGCAGGCCGAGCAAAGCGGCGGTGAGCCCGAGCGCGAGCAGCATCTCGATCAGGGTGAAGCCGGAATTCGGGCCGCGAAACGGTCGGGGCGATGGGTGTCCCAGGTCAGCCAGGGGCGATGGGTGTCCCAGGTCAGCCAGGCGATGGGTGTCCCATGTCGGGTGATGGGTGTCCCATGTCGGGTGCCATGTCGGGTGATGGGTGTCCCATGCCGACCTCATGCCGACCGCCATATCGGCCGAGTGAAGCCGGAATTGGCGGCCAGGCGATGGGTGTCCCATGCCGACCCAATGGGTGTCCCATGCCGACCTCGGTCGCCGGCGGTGGGTGTCCCATGTCGGTCGCCATGTCGGGCGGGTGAAGCCGGAATTGGCGCGTGGACGTTTCACGAGGGGGTTTGTATCCGGCGGTCGATACGATGGGTTCGGGCGGGCGAGGCATGCCTCGCCCCTACAGATCGACTGCGGGAGATTGCAGGGGCTGGGCATGCCCAGCCCGTGACCGCGCCAAATGCCTTTGCGCCAACCAATTGAATTGAACCCCTTCACCAGGACCGGCCTATCGCGGCAACGTCAGGCGGATCCAGCGCGTGCCGGTGACGGTTTGGCCGCGCTGCGGGTCGATGATTTCGAAGGATTGCAACGCCTGGGTGGTGCCGGCGGTTTTGCGGATGGGGTCTTCGAGCAGCTCGCCGGGGCGGATGTCGAAGCGCTCATCCCGCAACACCGGCTCAACCTCGTTGAATTCGTTTTCGAGCAGGGCGAAATTGACCGCGGCGCGCAAGTCCGCGGTCTCGCGCAGGCTGTCGATGGAACGCAAGGACAATTGCTTGCTTGAGCCGAGCAAAGTGAACAGGCCGCCGAGCACGAAGCCCGTGATCGCCAGAGCGACGATCACCTCGAGCAAGGTGAAGCCGCGTTCAACGGATGCTTTCCTGTTCATTCGCTGTTATGCGTCCGGTAAAGGGGTCGATGTCGATGCGCGCGCCGAGCGCGCCGCGCAGAAGCAACAAGGCGCCGCCGGTGCTGCCGCCTTCGGGAAAGAAAGTGATTTCGAGCGGTTCGAGCACCGGCGCCCGCATGCCGGTGCTGTCCTGGAATTGCAGTTCGATATTGCGCGCGTTATAGACGCCGGCGCTGAAGAGCGGCGGGCTGTAGGCGAATTCCCCCTCCTCCGCCTCGGGCACGAAGCTGATCGTCGCGGGATTGCCGGTGACGACCGCGTTGCGGCGCGCATGGTTGAGCAGGTTCGCGGCCGAGCGCACCTCGACGTTGAAGCCGCGACCGTCGAGACCGCCGAGCCGCGGCACGAGCAAGGCGCCGGCCAGTCCGATGATCGCCAGCACGAGCAGGACTTCGAGCAGGGTGAAGCCCCGCTGGCGGGCTGGGCATGTCCGGCCCTCGCGGTTGCCAGCGGTCGGATTGCAGGGGCGCGGCATGCCTCGCCCGTGGTCATTCCCGGCCGACATCGGCATCGTTGCCTTCACCGCCTTCCGCGCCGTCGGCGCCGAGCGAATACAGCGTGAAACTGTTGCCGTCGGGCTCGTAGACATAAGGGTTGTCCCAAGGGTCGTTCGGCAGTTCCGAACCGCGCAGATACGGCCCGTTCCAGGTGGCGCGATCCGAATCGTTTCGCATCAGTCCATCGAGCGAGTCCGGATAGCGGCCGATGTCGAGCCGGTACATGTCGAGGGCCGCCGACAGGGTGGAGATTTCCGCCGTCGCGGCGTCGCGCATGGCGCCGGCCCGCTGGTTGAACAGATTCGGCGCCACCAGCACCGCGAGCATGGCGATGATCGCCATCACCACCAGAATCTCGATCAAGGTGAATCCCGCGTTGTTGCGAGCGGGTGGGTGTCCTTTATGAATCGCTTTTCCGGCTTGTACATGCCATCCCTGGCGCGACTTCGGTGGCTTCGACCGGGACCAGTCTCGCCATCCATGGCGAGCCGTTCGGCCCTCAAGAAGCTGCGCTTCTTGTCGGCTACGCCGATCGGGCCTCACCCCGCCCCGCACGCCCGCCGCACACACACCGCCGGACGGCGACTCACATTGTGCAGACCCCGCGGCACTGAAATTGCTGGTGAACGTTTTTTTAGGAGCTGGGTTCATTTCAGATTCCCATGTCTTCGAACAGTTGCGAGACGAGTTCGAAGCGGTTGAGTATGTCGGAATATTGTACACCTCCGCCTTCGGCGTTGAGGTTGACGATTTCGGGCCGCAGCACGATGAACAGTTCGCGCCGTTCGACGCTGAGCCGCTGGAAGGAGAACAGGCCGCCGATCACGGGAACCCGGTTCAGCAGGGGAACGCCGCTGTTCAGATTCTCGTTGTCGTCCTGGATCAGGCCGCCGAGCACCACGTTCTCGCCGTTGTTGACCACCACCGTGGTGCTGATCTCCTGGTTGTTGAAGACCGGATTGTTGTTTATCCCCGCGGCCGCGCTGTCGACCGAGGAAAGCACCTGGCGGATGGTCAAGGTGACCACGCCGTCCTCGTTGATCTGCGGCGTGATGTACAACTCGATGCCCGTGGGACGGTACTGGATATTGGTCGTGGCGAAGCCGCCGGCGCCAATGGACTGGCCTTGCTCGATCGGCACTTCGGCGCCGATCTTGATCTCGCCTTCCTGGTTGTTGGTGACCATCAGCGAAGGCCGCGCGAGCAGGCGCACCTCGTTGTTCTGGGCGATCGCCTCAAGCGTCGCTTCGACCCGCGCCGCGCCGTCGAGGAAGCTGTGCGTGAACATGAGGCCGTTGAGGGTGGGAGTGAACATGGTCTGGACCGTGTTGACCGGCGTCAGTTCCGCGTTCGCGGCGACGCGCCTCCAATCGACGCCGAAACGCGTCTCGTCGTTGAGCGTGATCTGGGCGATGACCGCGTTGACCATGACCTGCAAGGGCGCCACGTCCAGTTGACTGATGGTGGTCAGCAATTGCCGGTAATCCCGGGCCGAGGCGCGGATCAGCAAGCTGTTGGTCGCTCCATCGGCGACGATGCGGACCCGCAGGTTGGCTGAAACCGCGGCCGGCGCCGCGCCGGCCGCGGGCGGCGCGGGCTCGGAAGTGAACAAGGTCACCGGCGCGGCATCCTCGCCGGCCGAATCCCCGGTATTGTCGACCAGGTTCAGGTTGACCTGGCGTTCGATCGCGGCCAACCCTTCGTCCCGCGGCTGCAAGCTGGGCGGCAAAGACTCTTCTTCCCCCTCGAACACCTGACTGAGCGTTTCCGCGAATTCGGGAGCGGGCAGATTCTTGACCCGGTACATGAACAATTGTTCGACCTGCTCCTGGCTTTCCGCGTCGAGGATCGCCACCCAGCGGCTTACTTCGTCAAAGCCGCGCGCCGCCGGCGCGGTGACGAGCAAAGCGTTGATGCGGCCGACTCCCTGAACCTGATAGGAAGGATTCTCGCCTTCGATCAAGAGCAGAATCTCGGCGAGCTCCTCGGCGACTTCGAGCGCGTTGGCGTTCTCCAGCGGATAGACGCGAATGCCCTGGTTGAGGAAGGGGTCGGCGTCGACGAGCAGCAGCAACTGGTTGATGCGTTCGAGTTCTTCCGGGCCCGCGCTGATCGCCAGCGTATTGTTGATCGTGAACTGGCGCACGTCGCCTTCGGATTGCAGCAGGGGCCGAATGACTTCGATGGCGGCTTCGGCGGAGACGTAGATCAGCGGCGTCACCTGCATGATGCGCGCGGCGCCGGTCTGGCCGAGGCTTTCCCGGGTGACGAATTCGGTCGGCGTCGGCGTACTGACCTGGCGCACGTTGTAGACGTTGCCGACGCGGTTGATGACCACGCCCGCGTCGCGGGTGAGCAGGCGCATCAGCGGCCAGATGTCTTCGCGCGACAGCGGCCGATCCCGGGCGGTGCGCAGACTGACCGTCCGGTCGATGTTCGGGTCGATGACCAGGGAGATGTCGAGGGCTTCGGCGAGTTCTTCGAGCACGAGGCGCAGGTCGGCCTGTTCGTAGTTCAGTTCGACCGTTTCATCGGCGTCGGTGTCGACCGGCTGCGGCGCGATATCGATGGGCGGGCCGCCCGCGGGCCGGGCGCCGTCGCGATTGATTGCCTCGATCAATTCAAGTTGGGCGGCGTTGCCCGCGGCGGGCAAGACAGCGACTTCCTGTTGTTGCGGATCGGCCCGCGCCTCGGCGGCGGGCGCGGATTGCACAGCTGATCGGGCTTGCTCCCGCTCCGCGTCCTGGACGCCGCCGCTCCGGCTTTCCGTCACGCCGGCGCAGGACGCCAGCAATATCGCCAGCGGCAGCAAGCGCAGCGGACCCGGACTTGTTATGGACTGAACTCGCATCGCGGCGGTCTCCTGTCAGAATTCCACGGCGTTCATGCTGAACACCGCGGAAAGCATGGTGATCGTTATGCCACCGACGACGATGGCGAGAATGATGATCAGCGCGGGCTGCAAGGCCGAAACCATGGTGGCGACCTGGTGGCGCACGTGGGAATCGAAGGTTGCCGCCGCCTTCAGCAGAATGCTCGCGGTGCGGCCCGATTCTTCGCCGACGCCCACCAACTGGTGCAGCAGGGTCGGGAAGCGATTCGTCGCCTCCAGCGAGACGCCGAGCCCGGCGCCGCCGCGCACGTCTTCTTCCACCCGCGCGAGTTCCCTTGTCAGCACCGTGTTCACGAGCACCTCCCGCGCCACGCGCAAGGCGCGGATCAGGGGGATGCCCGCGCCCATCAGCGCGCCCATGGTGCGCGCGAACAGCGCGCATTCGCGATAGAGGATCAGGTTGCCCATGAGCGGCAGCGACAGCAGGAAATTGTCCTTGCGCCAGCGGCCCGCCGGGTCGGCGTCGAGCCGTTTCCAGCCGAAAAACGCCAGCGCCGCGGCGATCAGGGCGAGATAACCGTAGTTCCGCAGGAACTCGCTCGCGGCGAGCAGAAAAGCGGCGGACGGGGGAATCTCGGCGCCGGCGTCCTGGAACATCGCGGCGAATTGGGGGATGACGAAGACCATCAGCAAGCCCACCGAGAGTATGCCGGTTATCACCAGCACGACCGGGTAGACCATGGCTGAAACGATGGATTGACGCGTCCTCGCGTTGCTTTCGAGAAATTCCGCCAGATCGGGAAGCAATTCGTGCAGGATGCCGCCTTCCTCGCCGGCGCGGACAATGTTGACATACATCTTGCTGAAGACTCCGGGATGCTGTTCCATGGCTTCGGCCAGACTGCTGCCCTCCTTTACCTCGCGCAACAGGCCGCGCACGAGTTCGCGCATGGCGGCGGATTCGGTAATGCCCTCGAGCAGGCGCAGCGCCCGGTCGAGCGGCACCCGGGCCTCGACCAGGGTGCACAGTCCGTTGGTGAAATCGAGCAGCCCGGCGGCGGAAATCCCGCGCCGCCCGAAAGTCCAGCTCGACGCCTTGCCGGGCTGGACGAGAATCGGCGTGAGCTTGCGCCCTTGCAGGATGCGCAAGGCCTCGCGTTCGGTTTCGGCTTCGAGCACGCCGCTTTCGCGCTTGCCGGCGGCGTCGAATGCCTGGTAACGGAAAGTCTGTCCGCTCATATCGCTCTCGTTACCCGCACCACTTCTTCCGGCGTGGTGAGGCCCTCGCGCAATTTGTCGAGGGCGTCCTCGCGCAAGCCGCGCAAGCCTTCGCTTACGGCCTGTTCGCGGATTTTGTTGGCGTCGGCGCCGCCGGCGATGCGATGGCGGATCTCGTCGCTCATCAGCATCAGTTCATACAAGCCGATGCGGCCGCGATAGCCCGTGTTGCCGCAGCGCTCGCAGCCGGCGCCGCGGCGGATCGGCGGCCAGCCGGCGGCGTCGATGCGCAGCGCCGCGGCCTCGTCGGCATTGAGCTCGCGTTCTTCCGCGCAATCGGTGCAGACGCGGCGCACGAGGCGCTGGGCCTGCACGGCGAGTACGCTGGAGCTGATGAGATAGCCTTCGACGCCCATGTCCTGCAATCGGGTGATCGCGCCGGCGGCGTCGTTGGTGTGCAAGGTCGAGAACACGAGATGTCCGGTGAGGGCCGATTCGATGGCGATTTCGGCGGTGTCGCGGTCGCGGATCTCGCCCACCATGATGACGTCCGGATCCTGCCGCACGATCGAGCGCAGGCCCTGGGCGAAGCCGAGGCCGATCGCCGCGTTGACCTGGATCTGGGTGATGCCCGGCAACTGGTATTCGACCGGGTCTTCCACCGTGATGATCTTCTGCGTGTCGTTGCTGATCTTTTCCAGCGTGGCGTACAAGGTCGTCGTCTTGCCGCTGCCGGTGGGGCCGGTGATGAGCACCATGCCATGGGGCTGGCCGATGACCGACTGATAGTCGCGCAACACCCGGGGCGGCATGCCGAGGGCGGTCAGATTGACCGCCATGTCGCTGCGGTCGAGGATGCGCAGAACGACGGATTCGCCGTGCACGCCGGGCAAGGTCGAGACGCGCATGTCGAGTTGCCTGCCGCCGAGCTGGTAGTTGATGCGGCCGTCCTGGGGCAGGCGCTTTTCGCCGATATCGAGCCGCGCCATGAGCTTGAGCCTGGAGGCGACCGGGGTGTGGATGCGCACCGGCAGGCGTTCGACCACGGTCATGATGCCGTCGACGCGGCAACGCACGTCGAGGCTGGTTTCGCCGGGCTCGAAATGGATGTCGCTCGAATTGAGGTCGAGCGCCCGGGCGAAAAGGTGATTGACGAGGCGGATGATCGGCGCTTCCGAGGCCAGATCGAGCAACTCGTCATCGTCCTCGAAACCCGCGGCGAGCAATTCCTCGTCGTCGCTTTCGATCTTCGGCGAGAGTTCGGCGCGCCAGTGCCGCGCAAGCCGCCGCACCTCGTCGTCCGGGGCCATGCGGAATCGCACCGGCTCGCCGAGAATGAAGCGGATCTCCGCTCTTTGCTCGATGGCCGGCAGGTGGTCGCAGACGAGTTGGCCCGATTCGCTGAAGTCGCGCTCCGGGGCCATGCCCCGGGGTTCGAGCAATTGCGAGAAGATCGGCAGCGTGATCGGGGAGAAGGACATGTTGCGGATTCCTGAAAGTGCTTCCTAGAACGGCGCCGCGGCCGACGCAGGGCGGGCGAAACCGACCACGGTGATCGCGCCGGAATATTGGGTGCGGCTGCGGCTGATGCTGAAATCGGTGACGCGCAGCCGCGGCTGCGATTCGCTCAAGCGCCCGAGGAAGGCGACGGTGCGGTTGGCGTCGGTGGCGCGGAAAGACATTTCCTGGCTGATCAGCGGCCAACCCTCGGTTTCCAGCCGATCCGCGAGCCGGGTCGAGTTGACGGTCAGGCCGGACTCCCTGGCGTAGCGCGAGAGATCCTGTTGAATCGCCGCTTCGATCAGGGGGATCGTGGCGCCGGAGAAAATGCCGAGTTGCATGTCGACTTCCCGGTCTTCGGCACTGGCGCGCTGAAGTTCCAGGGCCTCTTCATCGTCGATCAGCCGCTGCTCTCGCTCGACCGCGAGTTGCAGGTTGCCGATGAGGGCTTCGCGCCGTCCGTCCCACTCTCCCATGGCGGTAAAGACGAAGCTGCCGAAAAACACCGCCGCGACCGCGGCAAGCAGCAACAGCAGGTTTCGTTCGCGGGAGGAAATCGCCATGACTCAGCGATCCGGAAAGTAGCGCGCCATATAGGCTGCGAAATTGACGCCGGCCAGACGCAGGTCGATGTGGTACTGGTCGTTGCTCGTGGCCCTGGAGAACACGACTTCGGAGAACATCGGATCCTGTTCCAGTTGCTGCAGGATCGACTGGGGGTCTTCGCTCGTGCCCTGGATGCGGATGACGCCTTCGGAAATCTCCAGGTCGGAAAGGCGGTTGGGACTCAATACCCGCTGCAAGGTGAACATCGCCTCCCGCACATCCTGGTCGGGAAAGTTCTCTATCGCGCCCCAGCGGTTTTCGAAATCCACCACGACGTCGCGGTGCGCCCGGGCCGACGCCGACAGCTCCCGCCGTAGTTCCAGTTGACGATTCAGATCGCTGATTTGGAATTGCTGAAAGATGAAAGGCGAGGCGGCGAGCAGGGCGACGACGCCGAGCGCGCAAGAAGCGCGCAGCAAATGGCGACGTTGCTCCCGGCGCCGGCACAGCGCCACCGCCGCGGCGGGAAAGAAGCTGTAATCGGCATGGGCTCCGCCCTCGAGCGCGACGGCGTATTGCGCGACGGGATCGATCCGGCGCGACTTGCCGGCCGAAACGGCGCGCACCTCCGCATCCCATTGGGCGGCGAATTCCTCCTGTTCGAGGTCGGCGGCGTCGACGTGCTTCCATTGCCGCAACACGCCCGCGGAGGATTGCGCGAAAGTCAGACTGGAGCCGTCGGCGTCGACGAGCCCCGCGTGAGGCGCTTCGCTGTGCAAGTTGCGCGGCTTGACCGCCGCGAGAAACAGGCCGTTGGCGGCGAAGGCCTCGTGCAATTCACGGATTCGCCGGGACTTGATCCACAAGGCGACCTGGGCGCCGTCTTCGCTGCCATGCACGGCGAGTTCAAGGGATTCTTCCATCGCCGGCAGCAGGTTTTCCCTCTGCAAGCCCACGGCGGAACGCAAATTCTCACCGCTGACGCCGGGCATTTCGGTCTCGGTGGCGGCAAACTCGCCGGGTGGCAGGAGCAGCAGTACAGAACGGTCCTTCTCGGCACCAATCAATTTGCGGGCGCAAGCCGCAAGCGATCCTGCATCACCTTCGCTCGCCTGCGACTGAAACTCCGCGACGCCGCCGCTTTCCACGTGCAAAACCTGGCCACCGAATACGAGCAACGTGGCATCCACCTGCCGCAGCAATTCGCGGCCGGGATCGACAAACAGCAAGCGCCTGAGCGCCGGAGGCAGCCGAGCCGCCCATGAGCCAGGTGACTGATACATCAAATCC
>JANQSV010000118.1 GCA_028279115.1 Pseudomonadales bacterium | reverse complement strand
GCTTCCGGGTCGGTACCGTCGTAAGCGGTAACCATGAATTGCATATGATGCTTCCTTGTTAGAGCGGATTTCCCCGCGCGACGAACTTGGTCAGGCCGGAACCGGCGGTGGGCCGGGAAATCGGCCCTTCCGCGCCATAGATGTTGCCGTCGGCGTCGACCGCGACGCCTTCGCCCATGGCGCCTTCCCAGCGGCCGTCAATGGCGTAATGCGGCGGCACGAAAGCGGTGACTTCGTCACGGCTGGCATGACCGATGCGAATGCCCGTCCGCCAGTCCGGATGACGGGTGGGGCTGGACTCGGAATCGATGGCGTAGAGATTGTCCTCATCATCGATAAACAACCCGCTGATGCGGCTGAACTGATAGTAGGAGTCCAGATAGTTGCCGTCCTGGTCGTAAATCTCGATGCGGTGATTGCCCCGGTCGGCGATGAACAGGCGGCCCTGGGAGTCCATTTCAATCCCATGCGGCGTTCGGAACTGCCCCTGGCCTGATCCGATTTCGCCCCATTCCATGATGAAATTCCCGTCGCTGTCGAACTTCATGATCCGCGCCGTGGAGCCGGGCGGAGGATTTTCGTTCTGACCGCTATGCCCGTCGGTAACGAAGATGTCGCCATTGGGCGCCACCTGCACGTCGCAGGGTTCGTTGAACTGGCCGGGGCCGGAACCGGGCTGGCCCGCGACGCCGAGCGTCATCAGCACTTCGCCTTCGGGACTGAACTTGATTACCTGGTGGCCTTTGGTGCCTTCTTCGTTGCCCTGGGAGTCGGTTACCCAGACGTTGCCTTCGTGATCGACATGGATGCCATGGGGCAGTACGAACAGTCCGGCGCCGAAACTGGTCAGCACTTCGCCGGTAAAGCGGTCGATCTTGAGAATCGGATCGACGAGATTGTCGTCGCAGCCGCCGGCCAGGGCGAAGCCGCCGCAGCGGTCATAGGCCCAGACGTGGCCGTCGGGGCCGATATCGACGCCCGCCGTCGAGCCCCATACACGGTCGTCGGGAAGGGTTACCCATTCCTTGATGACGATGGGGGTGGGGTTCGGCAGCGGCTCGTTTGCCGGGTCGGTTACGTCGGACTGGCCGTAGGCTGTTATCGATACGAGACTGGCCGCGATCGCCAGGCTCAGGGGTCGAAGCGTTTTTCTCATGATTTACTCCGGGTGTAAAAAAATCGAGGTTAGCACGCCGCACGAACGCCGTCTAAGCCTCGTACATGGCCGTGCCGCCCACTACGGTGCGGACGATCTGGATCTCCTTGAGGCGGTCCGGATCGACGTCGTGGGGATCCTCGGCGAGGACGACGAAATCGGCGAGTTTGCCGGCTGTCACGCTGCCCTTGATGTTTTCCTCAAAGGAAGCGTAAGCGCCGCCCATGGTGCAGATGCGTAGCGCCTGGTCGACCGTGATGCGCTGATTGGCGCCCCAGACGCGGCCGTCGAAATCCTTGCGCGTGACCATGCTTTGCAATGCCATCATCGGCTCATAGGGCCCCGGCGTGTAATCCGAGGCCGGCGCCACGTGGATGCCGTAATCGAGGAAGGACTTGTGGGCGAACATGTTCTGCATCTTCTCCTCGCCGTAGTCCACCCACTTGTTGCCGTGATAATGCACGTAGGTGTAGAAGGGCGTGGGGACTACGCCAAGGTCGCGGATACGCTCGAGCAAGGTGGGATTCACCAGCGAGCAATGTTCGATGCGATGGCGCGGATCGTTCCGCGGCCAGAGATTCTGCACGCGCTCGTAGGCGTTGAGCACCATGGCGATCGTCAGGTCGCCGTTGGCGTGAATGCCGATCTGCCAGCCGTTGCGATGGGCGTCCTCCACGGCTTCGTGAATCTCCTCCTGGGACATCGTGAGAATGCCGTAGTCGTCGGGCCGGCCTTCGTATGGCGTGCTCATGTACATCGTGCGCTCCGAAGCCGAGCCGTCGGCGCTGTATTTCACCGCGCCGATGCGCAGCACCTCGTCGCCGAAACCGGTGCGCACGCCTGTGTTGACCAGGTCGGGATAGAGTTGGCCGCGCGGGAACAGGTACATGCGAAAACGCAGGCCGCCTTCGTCGCGGGCGTCCTGGTAGGCGATCAGATCGTTGCGGCCCGCGCCGGTCTGATGCACCGAGGTAAGCCCCGCCGCCGTCATCAGTTCGGAAATCAGCTTGACGCCGTCTCGGCGCTGCTCCCTGGTCGAATCGGTAGCAATCAGTTCGTTGAAAATATAGCGGGCGCGCTCGGCCACGAGTCCGGTCAGCACCCCATCGGCGTCACGGAAGAATCTGCCGCCAGGGGGGTTCGGCGTTTCCGCCGTCACGCCCGCAAGGGCGAGTGCGAGACTATTATAGACGCCGGTATGGCCGCCGCGATGGCCGACGACGACCGGGTGGTCGGGCACGACCTCGTCGATATCGAAGCGGTTGATCGGCCGGCCTTCGGCCAACTTGGTGTCGTCATACTTGAAAGCGCGCACCCATTCGCCTTGCGGCGTTATGGACGCCCGCTCGGCAAGCGCCTGCTGGATTTCCGCGATCGAGCGCCGATCGGCGTTGACCTGGACGAGTTCGTTGACTCCCGCGCCCGAGGGATGGGAATGGGCGTCGATGAATCCCGGCACTACGGTCATGTCTTCGACATCGACGATCTCCGTGCCCGGCCCCGCGAGATTGCGAATGTCCTCGTTCGAGCCCACGGCAACGAAGCGGTCGCCCTTGACAGCGAACGCTTCGGTCCGCGGCTGTGCGTCATCCTGGGTAAACACCCTGCCATTGACGACGACGTAGTCCGGCGCAGCGGTGCTGTCCGGCGTCTGCTGAGCGAGGATTTCCCTGGTCGGCAGACCGATGCCCGCCACCGCCAGGGCAGTACTGGAACCGAGGAACTTTCTTCTGGATATGCGGGCCATGGAAGGACTCCCGAAAAAACGATGCGATGGGTGAACTATATCGTTGTAAGCGGGTAAGGGAAAAGAGGAACCTTTGTCAGGTCCGTGTTGGTGACGGTTATGGGCTGGGGTTATCATCGTGCCAATTCCGGCACAGGATGCGCTCATGTTCGAAAAATACGCGATGATTACCTTGTATTTCGGCGTGCTGGTCACGCTCGGCTCGCTGGCCGCGCGGCGCATCCGGAACATGAGTGACTTCGTCGTCGGCGGCAAGCGCCTCGGCTTCTGGGTGGCGGCGTTCTCCGCCCAGGCTACCGGCGAGTCGGCCTGGCTGCTGCTCGGCGTTACCGGCATGGGCGCCATGGTGGGCTTTTCGGCGTACTGGATCGTCGTCGGCGAAGTCATCGGCGTCGCCCTGGCCTGGTTCGTGATGGCGCCGCGCTTCAAGCGACTCACGGACAAATACGAATCGCTTACCGTCATCGATTACCTGGTCAGCCGCTTCGGGTCATCGACGCGGACCTTGCGCGTGATTTCGGCGATTTCCCTATGTTTCTTCGTTCTCATCTATATCTCGGCGCAAATCGACGCCACGGGTTCCGCTTTCGCCTCATTTCTGGACTGGGATTACATGACGGGGGCAATAGTCGGATTTCTGTTTGTGGCCGCCTATTGTATCGCCGGCGGATTTCTCGCCGCGGCATGGACCGACATGTTCCAGGGCTCGATCATGTTGCTTTGCCTGGTGTTGCTGCCGGTAGTGGCCTGGTTTTCCCTGAGCGGTTCGGATGCGATCTACGCCGGCCTGCAAGCGATCGACCCCGGCCTGGTCAGCTTCTGGGGCGCAGGCGGACCTTCCCTGATGAGTTTCTTCCTGATCCTGGGCATGGGGCTCATCGGCCTGGGTTTTCTCGGTTCTCCCCAGGTTTTCGCACGGCTGATCGCAATCCGCAGCAGCGACCAGATCGATCGCGGCAAATGGGTAGCGTTGCTCTTCACATTCCTGGTGGGCTTCAGCGCGGTCAGCATCGGCATTCTGGGCCGCTACCTGTTCACCGAGGCCGGCGTGCAGCCCGACGCGGTGCTCGGCAACGGCGCCCAGGACGTATTGCCGGAAATGGTCGAATACACTTTCCCGCCCTGGATCGTCGGACTATATGTCGCCGCCGTGCTGGCGGCGATCATGTCAACGGTATCCTCGCTGCTCGTCATGGCCGCGGGATCGCTGACGCACGATCTTTATGCGCGCGTGATCAATCCGGGGCTCGGCGATGCCGACGCGGCCAGGCTGTGCCGGATCGTGACCCTGGCGATGGCGGCGCTGGCGCTGGGACTCGCGGTAACGGTTTCGGTGCTTTCGCCCGAGCGGACGATTTTCTGGTTCGTGATCTTCGGCTGGTCGGGGATTGCGGCGACCTTCTGTCCGATGATCATCCTGTCGCTATTCTGGCCGAAATTCACCGAGCGGGCGGCGATAGCATCGATGGTGGCCGGATTTTCCATGACCATCGTCAGCAAGTTCGTCCTGCAGGAACTTGACGGTGCGGGAGAGTATTTCGTCGCACTGGAAACAATGCCGCCTTCTTTCCTTTTTGCCTTGCTGGTAGGCTGGGCTGTAGCGTTGATCTGGCCTTCCGAAACGCTTGAGCGGGAGTACCGGTCGGAACTGGATTCGCTTGCCGCGCCCGGAGGAGCGCCAAGGGAGTCAAAGGAGCCGCCAAGCCGGCCGGCCACCGTAAAATGAGTCGAACGAAATGAAATTGAGCCGTGCGGAACTCGAAGCCCACTGGATGCCGTTCAGCGGCAACCGGCAGTTCAAGGACAATCCACGGCTGCTGCAATCGGCCCAGGGCGTCTACTACTTCGACGTGGACGGACGGCGCATCTTCGACGGGCTGTCAGGCCTGTGGACCTGCGGCGCCGGCCATGCCCGGCGCGAAATCGTCGACGTGGTCAGCCGCCAGCTTGCCGAACTCGATTATTCCCCGGGCTTCCAGTACGGGCACCCGCTTTCGTTTCAACTCGCCAACAAGCTGGTGGAATTCATGCCCGACGGGCTCGACCACGTGTTCTTCACCGATTCCGGTTCGGAAACCGTCGATACGGCCCTGAAGATCGCCCGCGCCTGGTGGGCGCTCAGGGGCCATTCCGGCAAGACCCGCTTCATCGGCCGCCACAAGGGCTACCATGGCGTCAACTTCGGCGGCGTAGCCGTGGGCGGCATCGGCTTCAACCGCAAGCTGTTCGGGCCGCCCGTGGACGCCGACCATATCTCCCATACCATGACCGAAGAAAACCGCTTCAGCCGGGGCATGCCCGAATCGGGCGCGCATCTTGCCGAAGAGGTGCTCGACCTGATCGTATTGCACGATGCGAGCAACATCGCGGCGGTAATCGTCGAACCCATGTCCGGCACGGCAGGGGTGATTCCTCCGCCCAAAGGGTATCTGAACCGGTTGCGGGAAATCTGCGACGAGCACGATATCCTGCTGATCTTCGACGAAGTCATCACCGGGCTCGGGCGCATGGGTTCCCGTACCGGCGCGGAGGAGTTCGGCGTCACGCCCGATATCATGGTTCTGGCCAAGCAGATCACCAATGGCTGCATTCCCATGGGCGCGGCGGTGGTGCGCGGCGAGATCTATGAAACCTTCATGGAACACGGCGGCCCGGATTACATGGTCGAGTTTCCCCACGGCTATACCTATTCCGCCCACCCGGTAGCCTGCGCCGCCGGAATCGCGGCGCTCGACCTGCTCGTCAACGACGATCTCGTGGCCAATGTGCGGAAACTGGCGCCCGTACTCGAAGAAGAGGTCCATGACCTGCGCGGCCATCCGCTGGTTGCCGATATCCGCAACTACGGCCTGGCGGCGGGAGTGAGCATCGCCCATCATCCCGGAGAGCCCATGCGGCGGCCTTTCGAGATCGGCCTGAAATGCCTGGAGAAAGGGTTCTACGTTCGCTGGGGCGGCGATACGATCCAGTTGGCGCCGCCTTTCGTTTCGACTCCGGAACAGATCAGCGCCCTGGTAAACGCGGTGGGAGAAAGCCTTGATGAAATCGGCTGAGCGGCGGGATTCCGTGGCGGCCGAAACACCCGAATCCGCGGCCGCGTCACTGCCCGTAACAGGACACTTCATTGCAGGAAAGGAAGTGGCCGGATCGGGCGGCATGCAGGATGTGTTCGATCCCGCGGCCGGAGTCGCCGCCGGCCGGGTGCGCATGGCCGACCGCGCCACGGTGGAACAGGCCATCGCCGCGGCAAGCGCGGCGGCGCCGGAATGGGCCGCGACGCCGCCTCACAGGCGCGCCCGCATCATGTTCCGCTTCCGCGAGTTGCTCGAACGACACGCCGATGAAATCTGCCGGGTCATCACCAAAGAACATGGCAAGGTGCTGAACGACGCCCGCGGCGAATTGCAGCGCGGCATCGAAGTGGTGGAATACGCCTGCGGCATTGCCGAATTGCTCAAGGGCGAACATTCGCGGGAAGCGGGGCCGGGCATCGACAGTTGGTCGGAATTGCAGCCGCTCGGCGTGGTCGCCGGCATTACGCCGTTCAATTTTCCCGTCATGGTGCCCATGTGGATGTATCCACTGGCGATCTGTTGCGGCAACAGCTTCGTCCTGAAACCTTCCGAGCGCGACCCCGGCGCCTCTCTGCTCGTCGCCAGGCTGTTGCAGGAAGCCGGACTGCCTGACGGCGTATTCAACGTCGTCAACGGCGGCCGCGAGGCCGTGGAGATCCTGCTCGACGACGAACGCGTGCAGGCCGTCAGTTTCGTCGGCTCCACTCCGGTCGCC
>JANQSV010000102.1 GCA_028279115.1 Pseudomonadales bacterium | reverse complement strand
AATCGATTAACATGGACCGATGGTTCCATCGCTCAGACAACTTAAATACCTGGTCTCGGTGGCCGAACATCGGCATTTCAGCAAGGCGGCGGAGGCCTGTTTCGTTACCCAGTCGACCTTGAGCACGGCGATTCGGGAACTCGAGCAGCAACTTGGCGTGGTGATCTTCGAGCGCAATCGCAAGTCGGTGCTGATCACGCCGGTGGGGGAGAAACTGCTCGACCAGGCCCGGGCGATTCTCGGCGAGGTCGAGGATTTCGTCAGCCTGGCCCGGGCCGAGAAGGGTTCGCTATCCGGCGAAATCAGGCTCGGCGTCATTCCGACCATCGGGCCCTTCCTGTTACCGAGGATGCTGGGTGAACTGCGTCAGGTCTACGGCAAGTTGCGGCTGTACCTGAAGGAAGAAATCAGTTCGCGCCTCGCGGTCATGCTGAAGCAGGGCAAGCTCGACGTGTTGGTGCTGGCTTTTCCCTATCCGCTGCGCGACATGGAAACCGTGACACTGTTTGAAGACGAGTTTCTGCTTTGCATGCCGTCCGGACACGCGCTGGAGAAGCAGCAGTCGGTGCGGCAGAAGCAGTTGCGCGGCGAATCGCTGCTGCTGCTCGAAGAAGGCCATTGCCTGCGCGACCACGCGCTCGAAGCTTGCGAATTGCAATCGGCCGAGACCAACCTGGTGTACCAGGGCACGAGCCTGCATACGCTGGTGCAAATGGTCGCGGGCGGTCTCGGTCTGACCTTGCTGCCCGCCATGGCGGTGGCGGGCGACGTGCTTGGCGACACGGGATTGCCGTTGCGCCGCTTCAGTTCGGAAAAAGTCAGCAGGCGCATCGGCATGGCCTGGCGCAAATCCGATCCGCGCCGTGACGAATATCGCATCCTGGCCGAATTCATCACCGAACGTTGCTCACCCTCGACCGCATCTGATTCCGCCCGCAAATGAGCGCCCGAACTCACGCCCGAACTCACGAAAGTCTGCTGCAACTGCAACTGTGGCATCTGCGAATCGGCGATATTTCCGCTTCGGATCTGCGCCTCGGCCTGTCCTGGCTCAGTCCTGAAGAACTCGATTACTTCCGCAATTGCGCTTCGCAATTGCGCAAACGGCAATTCGCCCTCGGCCGGCTGCTGCTTCGCGGCGCGCTTTCCCATCTCGAAACCAGCCGCGCGCCCGGCCAATGGCGCATTGTCGAAGGCCCCCATGGCAGACCGTCGCTGGCGACCGATGAGCCCTTCATCGGCTTCAACCTGGCGCATTCGGACGACCGCATCGTACTCGTCACCGGGCCGTTGCACAGGCTGGGCATCGACCTCGAGTACGGGCTGAAGCAACGCGAGGTCGAACGGCTCGCCCGGCGCTGGTTCAATCCGTCCGAACTGGCGGAACTGATGCAACTCGAACCCGCCGCGCGGCTGCAATGGTTCTACCGGGTCTGGACCTTGAAGGAAGCCTGGAGCAAGGCGCGCGGCGAAGCGCTGGCGCCCTCGATGCGGTGTATTACCGTGAGCGGTGCCGAAGGCGAAGAATTCAACGTTGCGGTCGGCGGCGGGGAAGCCGGTCGCTGGCGGTTCCTGCGAATCGGGATGGCCCCCGGATTCCATTGCGCCCTCGCTTGCCGAAGCGATGCCGGGATCAGGCTGGCGTCGCGCCGCATGTCGGGTCTGGCCCGGTTTGAAGCGATGGAAACCCCATCGCTGTTGGCCCGCGGGTAGGGGCGGCGCATGCGTCACCCCTACTCACCCAGGTCGGCGAGTATTTTCAGCGCGCGTTCGTGCAGGAATTCGTCCCAGGCGTTGCCGATGGGCAGTTCGCGCGCGGCCCGCAACAGGCGCAAGGCGCGGTCGCCGTAGCGCCGCTCGCTCAGCAGCAACAGCGAATATCCGGTTTCCAGTTGCACGATCTTCAGTTCGGGCCCGTATGCGAGCGCCAGATCGATGTGTTCCAACACTTTCGCGCTCGAAGCGCCGAACAGCAGGCGCGCGATGATGCCGGCCTTGTCCAGCGCTTCAGCATGCCAGACCGCGATGCCGAGATGCGCCATCGCCGATTCGGGATCGAGTTCCGCCGCCGTCTCCACCGCGTCGCGTACGCGCGTGACGTAGCGATTGCCGAGCACTTCGATGACGCCGACCACCTGGGCGTAGCGGCCCATGGCGTGGGCAAGTTGCAGATGCGCCTGCGCGTTTTGCGGGTCGAGCCTGACCGCTTCCAGGCCGTAGCCGGTCGCGCGGGCGAAGATGTCTTCCCGTTCCCGGTCGGGGGCGGCGATGTGATAGCCGTAGATCGCCAGCGAATCCGCCGCCAGCGCATAACCATCCGCAGTATTCAGCTCCGCGGCCATGCTTGCGGCCTGGAGGAAGTCGCCTGCGTCATAAGCCATCCGCGCCGCTTCCAGGCTCTGGGCATGGAAGGACCCGCCGGCGAAGCAGGCGATCGCCAGGCAGGCGATGCGGATTATCCGGAGGACCGCCCCGATTCCTGTTTTTCTAGCCGAGAACATATTCCAGGACGAATTTCGAACCGTAAAATCCGACGACCAGTAATACAAACCCCGTCAGCGTACCCCGAATCATGGTGGTTCCGCGCCATCCGAGGCGATGATGTCCCCAGAGCAGGACCGCGAACAGCAGCCAGGCGAGTGCGGTGAAAAAGCTCTTGTGAATGATGCCGTCCATGCCCCACGCATCGTCGATGAAAAAGACGCCGCTGATGATCGCCAGGCTGAGCAATATTTCCCCGGCCCAGAGCAGTTCGAGCAGGAAGGCTTCCATGTCCTGCAGCGGCGGCAGCCGGGCGAGCAGACCGCCGGCATGGCCGTGCTTGAGCTGATGGTTCTGCCAGGAGAGGAACATCGCCTGCAAGGCGGCGATGGATAGGAAACCATAGGCGAGCACCGACAGCAGCACATGGCCGCCGGAAGCCGGATCGAGGCTGGTGGTCGGGAAACTGCTGCCGATCATGAGCGACAACAGGATGGTCGCGATGGCCAGCGGAAAAAGACCGAGGAACAGGTTGTCGAGCGGCTTGCGCAAGCTCGAACCGAGCACGAGCACGGAAATCGCCAGCGCGATCAGGGTGCTGATCTGGGTGATGCCGAAGTGATAACCGCCGGGCTCGCGGACGATTCCCCAGGCGCTGACGGCATGCGCGAGCACGGCGGCGAAGCCGCAGCCCAGAATCAGCGGGCGGGTATTCCCGCCGCCGCGCAGCCGCCGCAATTGCAGCGCGAAAGCGAGACCGTAAAAGCCCGCGGCGAAAAATCCGGCTGCTATGTCAAGTTCCGGGCTGAGTTCCGGCATATCCCTGGCGCCATTCGGCAATGACAGGCGGAAAAGTGTCGCATATGTCCCAGCCCGGTTGAAGCGCTTTTTCCGGTCCTGTTTACCGCAAGGCCGGTTCGCTATACTGGCGCCTTTTTCGCCGGGGCCGTCAAATGTTCGAAAATCTCACCAAGCGCCTTTCCGCCACTTTTCGCGGTCTGGGCGGCAAGACCGCGCTGAACGAAAGCCAGGTCGAGGCGGCCTTGCGCGACGTGCGCCGGGCGCTGATCGAAGCCGATGTCGCGCTGCCGGTGGTGAAGGAATTTCTGGACCGGGTGCGCGAGCGGGCGACCGGCCGGGAAATTGCCGCCAGCCTGACGCCGGGGCAGACCCTGATCAAGATCGTCCAGGCCGAACTCGAAGCGGTCATGGGCCCGGCCAGCGCCGAACTCGACTTGCGCGCCGTCCCGCCGGCGGTCATCCTGATGGCGGGACTGCAAGGCTCGGGCAAGACCACTACGGTGGCGAAACTCGCGTCCTGGCTCAAGCGGGAGCGCAAGAAGCGGGTGCTGGTCGCCAGCGCCGACGTCTATCGCCCGGCGGCGATCGGTCAACTGGAAACCCTCGCGGCCCAGGTCGAGGTGGAGTTCTTTGCCGGCGACAGCAGCCGCGGCGCGCTCGCCGTCGCCGCGGCGGCGCTGAAGGAAGCGAAAAAGCGATTCGTGGATGTGCTCATCGTCGATACCGCGGGGCGGCTCGCCATAGACGATGAAATGATGCTGGAAATCCGCCGTTTGCATGAGTCGCTCAAACCGGTGGAATCCCTGTTCGTGGTAGACGCCATGACCGGCCAGGACGCCGCCAATACCGCCCGCGCCTTCGGCGACGCGCTGCCGCTGACCGGCGTGGTGCTGACCAAGGCCGACGGCGACGCCCGGGGCGGCGCCGCGCTTTCGGTGCGCCATGTCACCGGCAAGCCGATCAAGTTCATCGGTACGGGCGAGAAGCCCGACGCGCTCGAAGCCTTCCATCCCCAGCGTATCGCCTCGCGCATTCTCGGCATGGGCGACGTGATGTCGCTGATCGAGGAGGCCGAACGCAAGGTCGACCGCAAGCAAGCCGCCCGCATGGCGCAAAAGGTCAAGAAGGGCAAGGGCTTCGACCTCGACGACATGCGCGAGCAATTGCGCCAGATGCGCAATATGGGCGGCGTGGCCGGGATCGTGGACAAGCTGCCGGGCATGGGCGCCTTGCCGCCGGGCGCGGCCAGCATGATGGATGATCGCCAATTGCGCCGCATGGAAGCGGTGATCGATTCCATGACGCCGCGCGAGCGCGGCAACCCGGCGATCATCAACGGTTCGCGCAAACGCCGCATTCTGCAAGGCGCCGGCGCGCAAATCCAGGACCTGAACCGCCTTCTCAAGCAGCACAAGACGATGCAAAGAGCCGCCCGCAAGATGAAAGGCGGCAATCTGGAGAAACTGATGAACCAGCTCCCCGGCGCTCCGGGCTCCGGCCGCTTCCCCGGCGGCGGCAATTTCCCGCGGTTCTGAGAATAGTCCGTCAGCAGCCCCTTAGCTTTCACGTCAGGAAACTGGTTGACAAGACCCTACTTCAAGATTTCTCACGTTTCCATGTAGCGCTTCAGAATCTCAATTACTGCAGTTTTATTGTATTCCAACATTCCGATCATCGAAGTCGCATCACCTACGGTCTCTACATGAGTCTCGCAAGCTCCTTCGGATGAGTCGGCAAGAGTGTAAGCAACGGAAAGCGACTTGATTCTGCCTTGATTGTGATTTTCAAGAAGCACTTCAACAATCGCATCGACAGGTTTATTTGGGAAAAGCCTTATGACGTTGGACATCGCTTCGTCCAGACTTATGAATTCAGGGTGCGGTTGATTGGTGCGACGCTCTTCTTCCTTGAAGGCGTGTGTCAGTTTGCAGAGCCCACATGTGACCTCTGAGGTATTCTCAGTAAGACAGTTGTCAGTCACATGGAAATAATGAGCACAGGCCGCACGCGGGACACAAGCATCGGAAAGGTATTCGCGAATCAAAAAATGTTGTTTCATATCGATCCTATTGGGCTATCAACCGGATAGTGGATGGAAAATTCTAACCGAAACCAGCGTGGTAGAGGTTTTCATTCTAAAATTGGGGAATTGCAAAGATTGGTTTGCATCATCCTGCGCTGACAGTCCACGCATATGTGCGCTCCACTCTGCACGGGCTTCGGCTCTTTCCGATGGTGATCGTACTATCCATCTTCGCCGTTCCTCCCACAGCGCCTGTGCTTGCTCATATGCGAGTTTGGCTGCTGCATCCCGGTCTATAATCCTGTTAATGCGCGACGATAGACAGGCCGTAGCACTCGACCAGTTTGCGGTAGAGCAGGTTCTTGCGGACCAACTTGGCGACGACTTCCTGCATCTGTTCCATCGTGTCCAGTCCCCGGGTGTTGTATTTTCCAGCAAAGTCCTGCACCTAACGGTCCAGGTGCTTCGGACTCATTTTGGCGTTGACGTTTGCGACGACCTTTGCCCGGACGTGATTCGTGTCTCTGTCCTTGATACCGGCGACGGCAGTCTTGCCATCGGTTCCTCGGCCCGCCTCGGCTTCTCCGCCCCGGCTTCTTCTCTCAACGCTTTGCGCTTGGCGCTGCTCATGTTGGCCCGCTTACCGTCCATGCAAGTCTCACCGACTTTTACCGGCCCATCGAAATCATCGTAGTTCTCGTCGCCGCACGACCACGCCTCACGGAGCCGGTGGAGCATGAACCAAGCGGTCGGCTGCGACACCTTGAGGTCGCTCATGCTGGAGACGGATTTCAGGCTCGTAAGCGTCAGGTAAATAGCGATAGCCCATTTCTGTAGCGGGACGTTCGAGCGGGCAATCGGGGTGCCCGTGCGGACGCTGAAGTAGCTGCGGCAGCCATTGCACCAGTAGGGCATGGTCTTGTGCTTCGCCTCTTTGGTGTTGGTGCTGCCGCTGCCGCATTTAGGACAGTAACGGCCATCGGGCCAGACGACTGACTCGAACCAATCTTTGGCGTCGTCTTCGGTCGCGAACATCTGCATCATGTTGATGAGGCTGAGACCCTCTCGATAGGCTTTTCCGGGTGCTTCGTAGGACATGGAAAGTCTCCTGAACCGTTAACCCATATCCCACTTCGCAGGACCGCAAATACGTCAACTATTCTTGGTAGACTTGACATCCTTTTCACATCCTCCGTTTTTGACAGGATCACAATTCGCCGCATTCCCGGAAGCGGCGAAAGAAGTTGCCCAGACCGCGAATAGGACGAGTATCAATTTATTCATCGCTGTTACTCCTTCAATGGAACTAGTTCGACAACCAGCGGGTTGGGTTGATGTGCAAGCGAGGCGCCTGTGCCAGCGTCCACGCCAGCACCAATGATTCCGCCAAAGATGACGTTTCCGGCGAGTGCTCCGCCACCTGCCGTATCGATGCCTGACGTAACCGTAGCCTGCACGGGTTCATATCCTTCCAATTCAATATTGACAACGAAATCGCCCCTGCGACGAACCCGAAGGCTGCAAGGCGTGACGCAATAGAGCCCAGTCGAAAGCCTTGCTTCCGCGCCAGGGGGAGTGGTCTCGATCACAAACGTCTCGCTGCTTCCTCTGGTAATGGTGGCGCAGTTCGGTAGCACGACGAGTAATAATGCAAAAATCGTAATTTTTCTGAGCATATCTTTTCTCCGTTCACTTGAGATGTTCCGGCAATAGGGCGCCGGGCCGTTGTGAACGACATGCAGTGCATGAAATTCTCGCCTATTCGCCAGTTCGGGTAATTAAGCCGAACCTTTCAACGGGCTATTGTATTCAGCGAGTAACCCGACTAGGGGCCACTGCACGTCGTTCACGTCTTTAACACTACCACAGGGACGCGGCGGAAGTCAGAATTAGCTTTTTGCCGCCTCTTTTCGTCGTCATTCCCCCTCCAAATACCATCGGTTTCTTTCAGCTATCGCCACCTATATGCCTTGAATCCTGACATGTGGTATGCCTGTTCAGGTGTCTATACCATCTCTCTGGCAAAGAGTTCGGCGGCGGCTTGAGTTTCCATTCTCGTATCTGCGCCATAGCGAGTTTTGTCTCTTCTTCATCTTCCTGTTTTTCGGAATCGGATAGTCCATATCCCTGTCGGGGATAGCCGCCGTCCTGTGTCCTGTTGCGCACGAGTTCCATCAATTCGAGAACGAACGTGACCTCAGCCTGCTTCTTTTTCCGTCGACGCTCGGTCCTGCGCTGAAACGCGCTTGTCGTCCAATTCCATGAGCACATGACTGCCGCGACCGAGAAAAAGGTGGTCCCACTGACTGCGATTGCGATCAGCGGCAGGAATGCGCTTATCACTGGAATCATCGAGGCCGCTCCCTGGAAGTCCACAAGGAGCGTGACGAATATCGAGAGGCCCGACAAAATGGAGCCCAGCTTGAGAATAGCTTTTTAATCCATCGACGCACCATAGCTGCCGACATCACGGAGTGCAAACTAGCCTCTGTAATTTCCTTATGGTAGCCCGAGCTCCCGACAGAAGGTCGCGAACGGCATCACGCGGATTCCGTGGGCGATGTAATCCCGGTCGCCGAGATGGACCTGATAAAACTCGGGGATATCGGTGCGTTCGCGGAAGTATTCGATTGATCGGCTTGGCGATTTTTCCCCGGATTTGCATTCCACGGCGAAAAGGGGCTGCCGGTCCTTGAGGACGACGAAATCGACTTCGCGCCTGTCGGTGTCGCGGATGAAACGAAGTTCCATCCGGAAGCCCTCGGTGTCTTCCAGAAAGTGGCAATACTTGAGCAGGTGACTGGCTACCAGGTTTTCGAACCGCTCACCCTTGCCAGGCACTTGCGACCAGTCCCAGAGATAGAGTTTGGCTTCCTTTTTCACCGCTCGTATGCGCGGCGCGCCGAAGGGATATATGCGGAAGCAGACGTAGAGATTTTCCAGTATCTCAATCCAGCGCCGCACCGTCTCATGAGCGACCTGAAGGTCTTCGCTCAGGCTATTGATCGAAAGGGGAGAACCGACCCGGTCGGGCAGGGCCTCGACCAATAGCTCCACCAAGGCGACTTGGCGCAGGTTCTCCAGATCGCGCAGATCCTCGTATACGACTCTCGACATGCGTTCCCGCTGCCAGCGCCGCCAGGCGCGCGAATCGCCCGCGAGCAGCGGTTCGGGAAATCCGCCGAAACGCATGAGCGTTTCGAGATCGCTCGCGTTGGGCGCCGCTGCCAGTTCGCCGAGGGAAAACGGATGCAGGCGGTAATGATGATAGCGACCTTGCAGCGAGTCGCCGCCCTTGCGGTAGTGATCGAGTCTGGCGGAACCGGTGACGAGGAACGAAGTCCCGTCGCCGCGGGTATCGAAAAATCCCTTGACCAGATTGCGCCAGCGGGGAAACTTGTGAATCTCGTCCAGCACGAGCAGCGGCTGTCCACCGGGAACCTCACCGTCCATCAATCGTTTGCGGGCGTGCGGGCTGTCCCAGTTCAGGTAAGCGGGATGGCGCCTGTCCTTCGCGCCGAGAATATCGAGGGCAAGCGTGGTCTTCCCGATCTGTCTCGGGCCGCCCAGGAATACCATCTTGTTTTCCAGGTCTTCCCGAATTTGTGAGTCCAAATAGCGCGTCAGGACGTTCGAATTAGATGCCATGAACAGTTATCCAAACAGCAAGCGCAGTTTCATTCGTGAAATCAGGTTAACTCCAAAATACTCATGAGTAAAGTAAGATTGTATGGAAAATACTCACATCTGAAAGTGTTGTTCCTTGAATTTTGCACGATGTGAGCCGCCGCCGCGTTGGGAGGGTGCGGCGGGCGTGCGAGACAGGATGTCGAGCCCGAAGCCTACAGGGATGTATTTACGGC
>JANQSV010000100.1 GCA_028279115.1 Pseudomonadales bacterium | reverse complement strand
TGCAGCGGGTGTGCGAGGCAGGGATGCCGAGCCCGAAGCCTACAGGGACGTATTCACGGCGTCCGCTGCACACAGCCCGCCAGACGGCGACGGTTCGAAGCCACTTTTGTGTGGAGTCGATCAAGTATGCCGGTGACAGCGCGGGCCGCAACCTCGTATAATCGCCGCTCTCCGCCGGAAACCGGTCTGTCCGGATTCGAACGGCGGCACGCAGGCGCGTAGCTCAGTTGGTTAGAGCGCTACCTTGACATGGTAGAGGTCACCAGTTCGAATCTGGTCGTGCCTACCAATTCGCAGATCGGGAAGAGACATGCTGACGGTTACCTTGCCGGACGGCAGCACCAGAGATTACGAACAGCCGGTCTCCGTAGCCGAGATCGCGCATTCCATCGGCCCGGGCCTGGCCAAGGCCGCGCTCGCCGGCCGCGTGGACGAACGGCTGGTCGATACCTCCCACCTTGTGGATAAGGACGCCAGCGTGGCGATCGTGACCGAGCGCGACAGCGACGGCATCGAAGTGTTGCGCCATTCCTGCGCCCATCTCATGGCCCAGGCCGTACAGCGGCTGTTTCCCGAAGCCCAGGTCACCATCGGTCCCGTCATTGAAGACGGCTTTTATTACGATTTCGCTTTCAGCCGGCCTTTCACGCCCGAAGATCTCGGCGCCATCGAGCAGACCATGGCGGAAATCGTCAAGGAAGATCTCAGCGTCGAGCGCAAGTTGCTCGAACGCGACGAAGCGATGCGGCTGTTCCGCGAAATGGGCGAGCATTACAAGGTCGAAATCATCGAGTCGATACCTTCGGACGAACCGCTTTCCTTCTATCGCCAGGGTGAATTCATCGACCTGTGCCGCGGGCCGCACGTGCCCAGCACCGGCAAGTTCAAGGCATTCAAGCTGACTTCGGTCGCCGGCGCCTATTGGCGCGGCGACTCAAGCCGGGAAATGCTGCAACGCATCTATGGCACCGCCTGGCCCAACGCGAAGGAATTGCGGCTCCATCTGCAACGCATCGAGGAAGCCGAGAAACGCGATCACCGCAAGCTCGGCAGGCAACTCGGCCTGTTCCATTTCCAGGAAGAGGCCCCGGGCATGGTGTTCTGGCATCCGAAAGGCTGGACCATCTACCAGGTGATTCAGTCCTACATGAAAAAAGTGCAGGACGATCACGGCTATCTCGAAATCAACACGCCGCAACTCGTTGATTTTTCGCTGTGGGAGAAGTCCGGCCATGCCGCCAAGTTCTCCGAAGAGATGTTCACCGTGGAATCGGACAATCGCCAATACGCGATCAAGCCGATGAACTGCCCCTGCCATGTCCAGGTGTTCAACCAGGGGCTGAAAAGCTATCGCGACCTGCCGATGCGGCTGGCGGAGTTCGGCTCCTGCCATCGTTACGAGCCGTCCGGAAGCATGCATGGACTGATGCGCGTGCGCAATTTCGTCCAGGACGACGGTCATATCTTCTGCACCGAGGAGCAAATCCAGTCGGAAGTCGCGGAATTCATGCAATTGCTGTTCAAGGTCTACCGGGACTTCGGCTTCGACGATGTGCTGCTGCGGCTTTCCACGCGGCCGGAAAAACGCGTCGGCTCGGACGAATTGTGGGAGCGGGCGGAAAACGCCTTGCGCCAGGCGCTCGACGCCACCGGCCGAGAATGGGAACTCGTGCCGGGCGAGGGGGCGTTCTACGGTCCCAAGATCGAATATTCGCTGCGCGATTGCATGGGCCGATTGCAGCAATGCGGCACCATGCAAGTGGACTTTTTCATGGGGGACCGCCTCGGCGCCCAATATGTGGACGAAGACAACAGCCGCAAGACGCCGGTCATGTTGCATCGCGCGGCGCTCGGTTCCTTCGAGCGTTTCATCGGTGTGCTGATCGAGCATTTCGGCGGCGCCATGCCGGTCTGGCTGGCGCCCGTGCAGGCCGTGGTCATGAATATAACCGACAATCAGGCGGAATATTGCCGGGAAGTGGAAGAATCCTTGAAAAACAAGGGCTTCAGGATCGAATCAGACTTGAGAAACGAAAAGATCGGCTTTAAAATCCGCGAACACACGTTACAGAAGACGCCTTATCTGCTGGTCGTCGGCGACCGCGAGGCGCAGTCCGGCACCGTGTCGGTGCGAAAACGGGGAGGTGAAGATCTGGGCATAATGACACTCGATGCATTTTGCGGCCAATTGAGCGCGGATGTCGCTGAATACGGTCGCGCAGGCTCCGATGGCGCTCTCCGGCAGCTCTCCGGTGGACGGCAACATGAGGTTGAAGCGCTGAGAATATGAGGAGCAGTGCCAAAAAGGCGATCATCAACGAACAGATCGATGCGCCGCAAGTGCGGCTGATCGGAGCCGACGGTCAACAAGTCGGAATCGTTTCCATCGAAGACGCGCGCGAAGCGGCTTCGGACGCCCAACTCGATCTCGTGCTGATCGTCCCGGACGCGGATCCCCCGGTTTGCAAGATCCTGGATTACGGCAAACACGTTTTCGACCTGAAAAAGCAGCGCGCCGCCAATCGCAAGAAACAGCGGCGGGTGCACGTCAAGGAAGTGAAGTTCAGGCCGGGAACCGAGCAGGGAGACTACGAGGTCAAATTGCGCAATCTCATCCGCTTCCTCTCGGATGGAGACAAGACCAAGGTTTCCTTGCGATTTCGCGGCCGGGAGATGGCGCACCAGCATATCGGACAGGAACTGGTCGAACGTATTCGCCGGGATCTGGACGAGTACGGCACGGTGGAGCAGGAGCCCAAGATGGAGGGTCGCCAGATCGTCATGGTGCTGGCGCCCAACAAGAAGCGCGCATGAGTGCGGGCGAGTGTCAGTCTGGAGATTTTTTCAGTACGGTGCGGCTGGGCAACGATTGTCTGGCCGCTTACAATGAGCGAGAGAATAAACAGTGAGCAGCGTGAAAGTGAAGACAAGGCGCGGCGCCGCCAAGAGATTCAAGGCGACCGGTTCCGGCTACAAGCGCAAATCCGCCAACCGGAGTCATATCCTGACCAAGATGACCACCAAGCGAAAGCGGAATCTGCGTGGCGTCACCCCCGTGGACCCCGCCGATGTGAAGGCGGTCAAACGCATGCTTGGCGACAAGTAGAGATTCTGCGACTGCGCTTCGCTCCGCGCAGAATGACGAACAAAGAGGAACATACAAGTGGCTAGAGTCAAGCGAGGCGTGGTTGCGAGGCGCCGTCACAAGAAAGTACTGGAGCAAGCCAAGGGCTATTACGGCGCTCGCAGCCGGGTGTTCCGCGTCGCCAAACAGGCTGTTACCAAGGCAGCGCAATACGCCTATCGGGACCGCAGGACGCGCAAGCGCGTTTTCCGCGGTTTGTGGATAACCCGGATCAACGCCCAGGCGCGCGAATGCGGCATCAGTTACAGCCAACTCGTCGCCGGTCTCAGGAAGGCGAATATCGAAATCGACCGGCGTGTGCTGGCGGATCTCGCGGTGCACGACAAACCCGCTTTTTCGGCGATCGTAGACCAGGCAAAAGCTTCTCTGGCCGCCTGATCCCCGCATCGGGGCGGAGACCAAATGTCGGACCTTGACGAACTTGCCGCGACTTCGCTTGCCGCGGTCGAGGAAAGCGCCGATGAAAATTCGCTCGAAGCGCTCAGGGTCCGCCTTCTCGGCCGCAAGGGAGTGCTCACCGGCCATCTGAAAAATCTCGGCGCACTGCCGGCCGAAAAAAGGCCCGCCGCCGGACAGCAAATCAACCTGATCAAGAATCGCTTGCGGGAAGCGATCGAATTGCGCCGCCTGACGCTTGAGCGGGAGTCGCTTGACTCCCGCCTGCAAGCGGAGAAAATCGACGTCAGCTTGCCGGGCCGGCGCCGCGCCAGCGGCGGATTGCATCCGGTCACGATTACCCTCGACCGCATCACCCGCATCTTCCGCGCCGCCGGTTACGACGTTGCCGAAGGTCCGGAAATCGAAGACGAGTATCACAACTTCGAGGCGCTCAATATCCCGGAAAACCATCCCGCCCGCGCGATGCACGACACGTTTTACGTCGGACCGGGCACGGTGCTGCGCACCCATACCTCGCCGGTACAGGTGCATGTCATGGAACAGGGCGAGCCGCCGTTTCGCATGATCTGTCCCGGTCGGGTTTATCGCTGCGATTCGGATATCACTCATACCCCGATGTTTCACCAGGTGGAAGGGCTGCTCGTGGACCGCGAAGTCAGCATGGCGGACATGAAGGGCACGATCGTCAGCTTCCTGCGGGCGTTTTTCGAGGAGGCGGTGGAAGTGCGCTTCCGCCCTTCCTATTTTCCGTTCACGGAACCGTCGGTCGAAGTCGACATGAGTTGCGTGGGCTGTGGTGGTCCAGCCAAAGCAAGAGCCTGCCGCATTTGCAAAAGCACCGGCTGGCTCGAAGTCATGGGCTGCGGCATGGTGCATCCGCGGGTGCTTGAGATGTCCGAGGTGGATCCGGCCGCGTATAACGGATTCGCATTCGGCCTCGGCGTGGAAAGACTCGCGATGTTGCGTTACCAGGTCGGAGATTTGCGCATGTTCTTCGAAAACGACGTGCGCTTTCTCGGACAGTTCAACTAGACCGGAAGAATAGCCTCGATGATCTTCAGCGAATCCTGGCTCAGGGAATGGGTGGATGTTCCGGTCGGCGCCGTCGAACTCGCGGAAAGCTTGACCATGGCGGGCCTTGAGGTAGGGGGGCGCACCCCCGTGGCCGGCGAGTTTTCGGGAGTGGTCGTGGCTGAGGTCGTAGCCGTCGAAGCGCATCCCGAGGCGAAATCCCTGTATGTGTGCCAGGTCGATGACGGCGTCTCCAGCCACCAGGTCGTCTGCGGCGCGCCGAACACGAGAGTCGGTCTGAAGGCGCCATACGCCAGGGTCGGCGCCGGACTCGGGCAGGCTGGCGAAAGCGGTGGAGACAGGGAAGTAGGCGCGGCCGATATTCGCGGCGTCGAATCCAGCGGCATGCTTTGCTCGGCGGAAGAACTCGGCATGGCCGAATCTTCCGACGGCCTGCTCGAATTGCCCGCCGATGCCCCGGCCGGCGCCGATATCCGGGACTATCTCGCGCTCGACGACAACAGTATCGAGCTCGATCTGACGCCGAACCGGGGCGACTGCCTGGGCATGCTCGGCCTGGCCCGGGACGTCGGCGCGATGATGCGGGTCGATGTCGCCATGCCGCCGGATTCCAATCCCGCGGTAACCCTCGAAGATGAATTTCCGGTTCGCATCAGCGCCGGGAAGGAATGTCCGCGCTACCTCGGCAGGATCGTCCGGGGTATCGATCTCGATGCGGAAACACCCCTGTGGATGCAG